>JPPB01000337.1 GCA_001483205.1 alpha proteobacterium 3107 | reverse complement strand
CGATGCCAATGCTGACGAAAAACCCATGCACAGACGGCCCCGCCGGGCCGAACATGACCGGATACATCTTTGTCGGGAACACAGGCGACTGTTACGACATCCCGTGCAGCGCCCCCCAAACCGAAAACCGCTAGGGAGACACCATGTCTGACTTTCCAACCAAGGCCCGTGTGGTCATCATCGGCGGCGGTGCCGTCGGCTGTTCATCGCTCTATCACCTTGCCAAAAAGGGCTGGACCGACTGCGTTCTGCTGGAAAAGAACGAACTGACCGCCGGGTCCACCTGGCACGCGGCGGGCAATGTGCCGACATTCTCGACCTCATGGGCGATAATGAACCTACAGCGCTATTCGACCGAACTCTACGCCCGGCTCGGGCAAGAGGTCGATTATCCGATGAACTATCACCAGACCGGTTCGATCCGGCTGGCGCATTCGGCTGAGCGGATGCAGGAGTTTGAGCGCGCCGCCGCCATGGGCCGCTATCAGGGGATGGACATCGGGATACTGACCCCGGAAGAGACCAAAGCGCGCTATCCGTTTCTGGAAACCCATGACATCACCGGGGCCTTGTATGACCCCAATGACGGCGACATTGACCCGGCGCAACTGACCCAGGCGCTGGCCAAGGGCGCGCGCGACATGGGGGCAAGGATCATCCGTTTCTGCCCGGCAACCGGCGTGACCCGCCAACAGGACAAAACCTGGATCGTTCACACCGAAAAGGGCGATATTGCCTGCGATTACGTGGTCAATGCCGCGGGCTATTACGCGCAGCGCGTCGGCGAGTGGTTCAAACCCTATGGCGGGCGCACGGTGCCGATGATGGTGATGAGCCACCAGTATCTGCTATCCGAGGAAATCCCCGAAATAGAAGCATGGTCGCGCGAAAACGGGCGCAAACTGCCGCTCTTGCGGGATGTGGATGTGTCCTATTATCTGCGGCAGGAAAAGCACGGCTTTAACCTTGGCCCCTATGAACCGACCTGCAAGGCCCATTGGGTCGATGACAGTGACCCGATGCCCGAGGATTTCAGCTTTCAGCTCTGGTCTGATGATCTCGACCGGATCGAGGACATCGTGACCGACGCGATGGAGCGGGTGCCGCTGATGGAAACCGCGGGGGTGTCGCGGGTGATCAACGGCCCGATCCCCTACGCGCCGGACGGATTGCCGCTGATCGGCCCGATGCCGGGGGTTGAAAATGCGTTCGAGGCCTGTGTCTTTACCTTCGGGATTGCGCAAGCGGGCGGCGCGGGCAAGGTTCTGGCCGAATGGATTGTTGACGGGGCCACCGAGTGGGACATGTGGTCGGTCGATCCGCGCCGCTATACCGACTACACCGACCACGCCTATTGCGTCGCCAAGGGGATGGAGGTCTACGGCAACGAATACGCCATGCACTTCCCGCAACATGAATGGCCTGCGGGGCGCGACAAAAAGCTGTCGGCCATTGATGCCGAGGTCAGGAAACAGGGCGGCGTCATGGGGGCCTATAACGGGTGGGAGCGCGCCAACTGGTTCGCGCGCCCCGGCGATGACCTGAGCGAAGAGGCAACCCGGACATGGGGCCGGGCCGGGCCGTGGGAACGCCGCGTCCGCGAAGAATGCGAAGCCGTGCGCGACGATGTGGGGGTGCTTGATCTGCCGGGCTTTTCGCGGTTCGGGCTTGAGGGCGCGGGTGCTGCGGAATGGCTGCGTGGCCTGATCACCGGCGGCCTGCCCAAAGTGGGCCGGATGAACCTGATCTATGTTTCGGATGACCGGGGCCGCATCCTGACCGAAATGTCCTGCATCCGCCATGGCGAGGATCAGTTTACCCTGATCACCGCCGCCGCCGCCCAATGGCATGACCGGGAACTGTTGCAAAAATCCCTGGCCCCTGGCCTCAGCCTGACCGACCGCACCACCGAATACGGCACGCTGATCGTCACCGGCCCCCGGTCGCGCGCGCTCTTGGCCGGGATTTCGGATGCCGATCTGTCGCTCGGCTGGCTGACCCATCAGCAGGCGAGTGTCGCCGGAAAACCGGCCTTTCTGGCACGGGTGTCGTTTCCGGGCGAACTGGGCTGGGAAGTGCATTGCCTGAACGAGGACCAACCCGCGATTTATCAGGCGATTCTGGCGGGGGGCGCGCGGCCCTTTGGCATGTATGCCATGAACTCCCTGCGCATTGAGAAGGGCTATCGCGCCTGGAAGGGTGATCTGTCCACCGATTACTCGGTGCTTGAGGGCGGGCTGGAACGCTTTGTCAGGCTCGACAAGCCGCAGGATTTTCCCGGCAAGGCCGCGATCCTGAACGAAAAGCAGCAGGGGGTGAAAAAGCGCTTCGTCATGCTGACCGTTGACGCGGGCGATTGTGACGCGCCCTATATGTCGTGCATCTGGAAGGATGGCGAGATTGTGGGCGAAACCACCTCCGGCGCCTGGGGCTATCGCGTCAACAGCTCTGTCGCGCTGGGGATGGTGCGGGCCGATCTTGCCGTGCCGGGAACCGAACTGGAGGTCGAGATTTACGGCGAAAAGTGCGGCGCGGTGGTGCAGAAGGATGAACCGCTGTGGGATCCGGGCAATGAGAGGCTGAGGGCCTGACCGGTCCGGCCTCAGGCGGCAGCGGGGCGGGGGGCGCATCCCGCCGTCCCCCCGCCGCCCCGATGATGCCCGGTAATGAAGGAGCGCGACGATGAAACTGCCCGCCCGTGCAAGGCGCGTGATCGAGACCTTCCGGCTGGGCTATGTCGCCACCGTCAGCCCGGACGGGCGGCCCTCTGTCTCGCCCAAGGGCACATTCGTGGTGCTGGATGACGAAACCATCGCCTTTGGCGAAATCCGCTCTCCCCAGACGCTGATCAACCTGACCTGCCTGCCGGAATGCGAGGTAAACTTTGTTGATCCCTTCGCCCGCAAGGGGGTGCGGGTGCGGGCGTCCTGCCGCTTTGTCCGGCACGGGACCGGCGAATTTGCCCGGCTGATCCCGCACTGGCGGGCACTCTGGGGTGATCTGGCGGGCCGGGTGAATGTCATCGTGATGCTTGATGTCACCGACACAAAACCGCTGACCACACCCCCCTATGACGACGGCGCGACCGAACAGGACATGATCGCGCTCTACAAGCAAAAATATTCGGAGATTTACCCATGACCCTTCCCACTCATGCCCGCGTCGTCATCGTCGGCGGCGGTGTCATCGGTTGCTCGGTTGCCTATCACCTGACCAAACTGGGCTGGCAGGACGTGGTTCTTCTGGAGCGCAAGCAACTGACCAGTGGCACCACCTGGCACGCGGCGGGTCTGATCGCGCAGTTGCGGGCCACCGCCAACATGACGAAACTGGCGAAATACAGCCAGGAGCTTTATGGCGCGCTGGAAGAGGAAACCGGCGTTGCCACCGGGTTCCGGCGCTGCGGGTCAATCACCGTTGCCCTGACCGCAGAGCGCAAAGAGGAAATCTTTCGTCAGGCGGCGATGGCGCGGGCCTTCGGGGTCGAGGTCGAGGAAATATCGCCCGCTGAGGTCAAAGCGAAATACGCGCCGCTGAATATCGACGATGTGACCGCAGGGGTGTGGCTGCCGCTCGACGGGCAGGGTGACCCGGCCAATATCGCGCTGGCGCTGGCCAAGGGCGCGCGCAGGCGGGGCGCGCTGGTCAGGGAACGCATCCGGGTGGCCGGGATCACCCGACAGGGCCGCCGGATCACCGGGGTTGACTGGGTTGCCGATGATGGCGGCGACCGGGGTCATATCGCCTGTGACATGGTGGTGAACTGCGCCGGGATGTGGGGCCATCAGGTGGGCCGCATGGCCGGGGTCAATGTGCCGCTGCACGCCTGCGAACATTTCTATATCGTCACCGAGGGCATTGAGGGCCTGACCCAGATGCCGGTGCTGCGTGTGCCGGACGAATGCGCCTATTATAAGGAAGACGCGGGCAAAATCCTGTTAGGCGCGTTCGAGCCGAACGCCAAGCCCTGGGCGATGGACGGCATTCCCGACAGTTTCGAGTTTGACCAGTTGCCCGAGGATTTCGACCATTTTGAGCCGATTCTGGAGGCCGCCTGTAACCGGATGCCGATGCTGGCCGAGGCAGGCGTGCATACCTTTTTCAACGGGCCGGAATCCTTTACCCCCGATGACGCCTATCACCTTGGCCTTGCGCCCGAGGCGGACAATTTCTGGGTCGCCGCCGGTTTCAACTCGGTCGGCATACAATCCGCTGGCGGGGCGGGCATGGCGCTGGCGCAATGGATGGAAGACGGCCAGAAACCGTTTGATCTGGGCGATGTGGACATTTCCCGGATGCACCCGTTTCAGGGCAACCGGCGCTATCTGTTCGAGCGCTCGAAAGAGACCCTGGGCCTGCTGTATGCCGATCACTTCCCCTATCGGCAAAAGGCCACCGCGCGCGGGGTGCGCCGGACCCCGTTTCATCACCACCTGCAAGAGCGGGGCGCGGTGTTTGGCGAACTTGGCGGCTGGGAGCGTGCGAACTGGTTTGCCACGGGCGATCAGGCGCGCGCCTATGACTACAGTTGGAAGCGCCAGAACTGGTTTGAAAATTCCGCCGCCGAACACCGCGCGGTGCGGGAAAACATCGGCATGTATGACATGTCGTCCTTTGGCAAGCTGCGGGTGGACGGCCCGGATGCCGAGGCATTTCTGAACCATGTCTGTGGCGGTGATCTGTCGGTGCCGATGGGCAAGATCGTCTATACCCAGTTTCTGAACCCCCGTGGCGGGATCGAGGCCGACGTGACCGTCACCCGGCTGTCCGGGACCGCCTATCTGGTGGTGACGCCCGCGCTGACCCGGCTGGCGGATCAGACCTGGATGATGCGCCACAAGGGGGAGTATAACGTCGTCATCACCGATATGACCGCCGCCGAGGGTGTTCTGGCGGTGATGGGGCCAAATTCCCGCGCTCTGTTGCAAAAGGTCTCTCCGAATGACTTTTCCAATGCCGTCAACCCGTTCGGCACCGCGCAGGAGATCGAGATCGGCATGGGGCTCGCCCGTGTGCATCGGGTGACCTATGTGGGCGAGCTGGGATGGGAGGTCTATATGCCCGCAGAGATGGCCGGGCATGTGTTTGAAACCCTGTGGGAGGCCGGGCAGGATCTGGGCCTCAGACTGTGCGGAATGCACATGATGGACAGTTGCCGGATCGAAAAGGGGTTCCGGCATTTCGGCCATGACATCACCTGCGAGGATCATGTGATCGATGCCGGGCTTGGCTTTGCGGTCAGGACCGGCAAGGCGGGGTTCATTGGCCGGGACGCGGTGCTGGCGCGCAAAGAGACCGGGCCGAAATTCCGTATGGTGCAGTTCAGGCTGACCGAGCCGGAGCCGCTTTTGTATCACAATGAACCGCTGCTGCGGGATGGCGAGATTGTGGGCTATGTCAGTTCCGGCAATTACGGCCATACGCTGGGGGGGGCTGTTGGCATGGGCTATGTGCCGTGCGAGGGCGAAAGCGCGGCTGAGGTGCTGGCGTCAGGTTATGAGATCGACGTGATGGGCGCGCGGGTCAAGGCCGAGGCGTCGCTCAGGCCGATGTATGATCCGAAATCGGAGCGGGTGAAGGTTTAGGGGGTGAGGCCCAGGACGGCGTGGCTTGGACGGCACGAAAATCGCCGAAAACCCGCCGATCCGCGTTGAAGGCCGCGCCTGTTCCGCATATGGTGCGCCCCGTGCTGGCCCCGTGGCTCAACAGGATAGAGCAATCCCCTCCTAAGGGATAGGTTGCAGGTTCGAGTCCTGCCGGGGTCGCCACCGCCTTTCAGAAGACTGCTGCATATTCGCTCAGCCGGGCGGGTTGTTTGGGGGGATATACAGCCTTATGCCAGAGGTCTTTGCAAAGGTTTTCCGGGCCGGTATTCCCGCTCACCCCCGGCGCGCCTCAATCGCTTCCCAGATTCCGGCGGCCACATTGCCACCGTCAAACCGCTCAAGCTCCTGAATGCCGGTAGGGGAAGTCAGGTTGATCTCGGTCAGGTATCCGCCGATCACGTCAATCCCGGCGAAAACCTGTCCTCTTTCCCGCAACACCGGGCCAACCGCGGCGCAAATCTCGCGATCCCGGTCGTCAAGCGCCGCCTTCTCAGCCCGCCCGCCCGCATGAAGGTTCGAGCGCGTCTCGCCCGGCGCGGGCACCCGGTTGATCGCGCCCGCCGCCTCACCATCCACAAGGATGATCCGCTTATCGCCCCCCGACACCTCGGGCAGGAATTTCTGCGCAATCAGGGGCGCGCGGTCAAACCCGGTGAAAAGCTCATGCAGCGCCGACAGGTTGCCGTCCTCGGGCGTCAGCCGGAACACCCCCGCGCCGCCATTGCCGTAAAGCGGTTTGATGATCATATCGCCGTGCTGTTGGCGAAAGGCGCGGATCACCCCCAGATCGCGGGCAATCACCGTCGGCGGCATCAGATCGGCAAAATCGAGCGCCAACAGCTTTTCCGGGCAGTTGCGCACCCAGAACGGATCATTGACCACCAACGTGCCGGGGCGGATACGCTCCAGCAGATGGGTCGTGGTGATATAGAGCATGTCAAAGGGCGGATCCTGCCGCAACCAGACCACATCCATCCCTGCCAGGTCGATCTCTTCCACCGGCCCCAGGATGACATGGTTGCCCTGTTCCCGCTGCACCTGCATCGCCTGCGCCTGCGCCACCACCCGGCCGGTCGCATAGCTCAGCGCCTCGGGCGGGTAATACCAAAGCCGGTGCCCGCGCGCCTGTGCTTCCTCTGCCAGGCGAAAGCTGCTGTCGGCGTTAATATCGACCCCGGCAATCGGGTCCATCTGAAAGGCGACCTTCACGGGCGGCGTGCTCCTGCATTGCATGATCCCCGGCCCTACATGGACGATGGCCACCGCCGGTTCAATGGCCGAAGGCGTTTTCGATAGCCTGACGCCCGGATTTTGAGTCCAAGTCCCGGACCTGTTCCCGCCCGGCGGCACGCCGGGCAGCGCCTTGGGGCTCCGCCCGTTCGGCCCTGAAACGGTCCACCGG
>JPPB01000336.1 GCA_001483205.1 alpha proteobacterium 3107 | reverse complement strand
ACCTGTCCCGCCCGGTCGCAAGACCGGGCCGCGCCGTCTACCCCTCAATGGGGTGGCGGCGCGCCCCCCCCCCTGACGGGATCACGCACATATCCCCCGTTTCGCCTGCGCCCAACCGATCAGGCCGGTTCCCACAGCTCAATCGGGTTGCCCTCGGGGTCGTGCAGCCGGGCAAAGCGGCCATTGGGCAGCGATTCGGGGTGACGCTCCACCCCGACCCCGGCGGCGACAAGCTGCGCAATCATCGCCTCAAGGTCCGCCACCCGGAAATTCAGCATGAATTGTTGCTCTGCCCTGCCGAAATAGTCCGTCTCCGCCGGAAACGGTGCAAAAACCGTCGGGCCGCCCGCTTGCGCCCAGGGCGGCGTGTCGTAATCCCCCGGCACCGGATCAATCCCCAGATGCCTTTCATACCAGCGCGACAGCGCCCCCGGATCACGGGCGCGAAAGAACACGCCGCCAATACCCGTCACCTTTTCCATATCATCCTCCTTTATATACCCCCAAAACGCCGCCAAAACCCGCCAAACAGCACCGCCACCGGCCAAACCCGACGCCCCCAGGCCGGTCTGTGTCGATTTTGCCCTGTTTTCCCGGCGCGCCTTTCGCTAAAGACGGCCCCAAAGCCATGTGGCCCGGATTGCGGGCCGGAAGTCAAGGAGAGACACGCCGATGAAGGTGCTCGTACCTGTCAAGCGCGTGATCGACTATAACGTGAAAGTCCGCGTTCGGGCGGATGGCAGCGGCGTCGATCTCGCCAATGTGAAAATGTCGATGAACCCGTTCGACGAAATCGCGGTCGAAGAGGCAATCCGGCTCAAGGAAGCGGGCAAGGCGGATGAGGTCATCGCCGTCTCGGTCGGCGTCAAACAGGCGCAGGAAACCCTGCGCACCGCGCTGGCCATGGGGGCCGACCGGGCGATTCTGGTCATCGCCGCCGATGATGTGCATACCGACACCGAGCCGCTGGCCGTCGCCAAAATCCTGGCCGGAATCGTTCAGGCCGAACAGCCCGGTCTGGTGATCTGCGGCAAGCAGGCGATCGACAATGACATGAACGCCACCGGGCAGATGCTCGCGGCGCTTCTGGGCTGGTCGCAGGGCACGTTTGCCTCTGGTCTCGACATTGAGGGCGACAGCGCGCTGGTGACCCGAGAGGTGGATGGCGGCCTTCAGACGATCCGGGTGGCGATGCCGTCAATCGTCACCGTTGATCTGCGCCTCAATGAGCCGCGCTATGCGTCGCTGCCCAACATAATGAAGGCAAAGCGGAAACCGCTGGAGGAAAAGACCGCCGCCGATTATGGGGTCGATGTCACGCCGCGCCTGGAAATTGTCAGCACGACAGAGCCGGAGGCCCGCGCCGCCGGTATCATCGTTGGCTCGGTTGACGAGCTGGTCGGAAAACTCAAGGAAGCGGGGGCTGTGTGATGGCTGTTCTTCTTCTTGCCGAAGTTACGGATGGCGAGCTGGCGCTGGACGCCACCGCCAAAGCTGTCACCGCCGCCCGGCAACTGGGCGAGGTGACGGCCCTCTGCGCCGGGGCCTCTGCCGCCGCCGCGGGCAGTGCCGCCGCCGGAATTGACGGGGTATCAAAGGTTCTGGTGGCCGAGGATGCCGCGCTGGGGCACCGTCTGGCCGAATCCACCGCCGCGCTGATTGTCGGCCTTGCGGACGGCTATGATCATATCGTTGCGCCCGCCACCACCGACGCCAAGAACGTGCTGCCGCGCGTCGCCGCGTTGCTGGATGTGATGGTGATCTCGGATGTTTCCGGCATCGTCAGCAGCGATACGTTCGAGCGCCCGATCTATGCCGGGAACGCGATTCAGACCGTGAAGTCGGTGGACGCAAAGAAGGTGGTTTCGATCCGCACCTCGACCTTTGATGCGGCTGGCGGGGGCGGGGGTGCCCCGGTTGAGGCGATCTCTGCCGCCGCCGATCCGGGCCTGAGTTCGTGGGTCGAGGACAAAGTGGCCGAGAGCGACCGCCCGGAGCTGACCTCTGCCGGGGTTGTTGTCTCCGGCGGGCGCGGGGTCGGGTCCGAAGCGGACTTCGCCCTGATCGAGAAGCTGGCCGACAAGCTGGGGGCCGCGGTGGGGGCGTCCCGCGCGGCGGTCGATTCGGGCTATGCGCCCAATGACTGGCAGGTGGGGCAGACCGGCAAGGTGGTCGCCCCGGACCTTTATGTCGCGGTCGGTATCTCGGGCGCGATCCAGCATCTGGCGGGGATGAAGGACTCAAAAGTGATTGTGGCCATCAACAAGGACGAAGAAGCGCCGATCTTTCAGGTGGCTGATTTCGGGCTGGTTGCTGACCTGTTCACGGCGGTGCCGGAGCTGACCGAAAAGCTGTAGGCGTTGGTGCCCTGTCGCCGCCGGACGGGGGGCGCAGGGGTGCCGTTATGACCGGTCCCCGTCATTCCCCGGCGGGGGCCGGTCTTTTTTGTTGTGCTGGCAAGGGCGCGGGCGGCGTATCCGCGGATAAGGTCAAGACCTCTGACATATCGGCTTGGGCCGGGCAGGCTGTTTGGCCACCGATGCGCTATTATGCAGAGGTCATCCGAAGGGCCCGCCGTCCGCTCAGACCAGATGATTCCTGACCATCGGACCAACACGGCCAAAATCCATCCGCCCGGTATATTGCGATTTCAGAACCCCCATCACCTTGCCCATGTCGCGGACCGATTCGGCCCCGGTCTGGGAAATCGCCCGGCGGATCGCCTCACGCGCCTCATCATCGCTCAACCGCTGTGGCAGAAACGCCTCGATCACCACGATCTCCTGCCGTTCCTGCTCGGCCAGTTCCAGCCGCCCGCCCTCTTCATAGGCGCGCGCGCTCTCCTGTCGCTGCCTGACCATCTTGTCCAGAATCGCCAGAACGTCCCTGTCGGTGACGACACCCTCTTCGCCCCCGCCACGCCGGGCAATCTCGAAATCCTTGATGGCCGCATTGACCAGGCGCAGCGTGGACAGCCGCGCCCCGTCCTTCGCCTTCATTGCCTCTTTCAGAGCCGCGCTGATCCGGTTGCGTATATCCATCCTGAACCCAAACCCCCGGAAATTTCCGTCATGTCGATTCCCGATCTTATGCGCTGATCACGCCTGTTACAAGGTTGTAACCGGCCGCACCCCCGCCCCGGCCTGCCTTTGCCTTGACCCTGAAGGCCCGCGCGCATACTGTCCCGCCGCTGTGTTTTCCGAAGGGGTTTCAGCCATGGCCGCCATCCGTTCCGCCGCTCTGCCCCCGGACAGGCCCGGGCCGACGGCTTGTCTGGCCCTGGCGGACGGGTCAGTTTTTTACGGCCACGGTTTCGGGGCCACCGGCACGGCACAGGCGGAATTGTGCTTCAACACCGCTATGACCGGCTATCAGGAAATAATGACCGACCCGTCCTATGCGGGCCAGATCGTGACCTTCACCTTCCCCCATATCGGCAATACCGGCACCACGCCCGAGGACGACGAAACCACCGATCCGGTTGCCGCCGGAATGGTGGTGAAATGGAACCCGACCGCGCCGTCCAACTGGCGGGCGGCAGAGACGCTTACGGCGTGGCTGAAAAAGCGGGGGCGGATCGGCATCGGCGGCATCGATACCCGCCGCCTGACCCGCGCCATCCGCAACCGGGGCGCGCCCCATGCCGCGCTCGCCCATGATCCGGCGGGCGGTTTTGACCCCGAGGCGCTGATCGCAGAGGCCCGCGCCTTTGGCGGGCTTGAAGGGCGTGACCTGGCCCGTGACGTGACCTGCGCGCAAAGCTATCGCTGGGACGGGATGCGCTGGGCCTGGCCGGACGGTCACGCCCGGCAAACCGCCCCGAAACACAGGGTGGTCGCGGTGGATTACGGGGCCAAGCGCAACATTCTGCGCTGTCTTGCCAGTGCGGGGTGTGATGTGACCGTGGTGCCGGCGACGGCGACGGCAGAGGACATTCTCGCCCACCGGCCCGATGGTTTGTTCCTGTCGAATGGTCCCGGCGACCCGGCGGCGACAAGCACATATGCCGCGCCGATGATCCGCGCCATTATCGAGGCGACCGACCTGCCGGTTTTCGGCATCTGCCTTGGCCATCAACTGCTGGCGCTGGCACTGGGGGCAAGGACCGTCAAGATGAACCACGGCCATCACGGGGCCAACCACCCGGTCAAGGATCTTGAAACCGGCAAGGTGCAGATCACCTCGATGAATCACGGTTTTGCGGTTGACAGCCAGTCGCTGCCGCCGGGCGTCACCGAGACCCATGTTTCGCTGTTTGACGGCTCTAACTGCGGGTTGCGGATGGAGGGCCGCCCGGTGTTCTCGGTGCAGTATCACCCCGAGGCCAGCCCCGGACCGATGGATTCGATCCACCTGTTCGACCGTTTCAGCGCGGCGATGGCGCGCGCCGGTCAGCGGGATTGACAAAGCCAGGAGGCCGTTTTAGGCGTGGGGTGAAAGAGAATCTGCGAATGGGCTGGATGGAGCAACTGGGAAAGGAAAACCGCGGCAGTCGGCCCCGCTGCGTCCTTCTTTGTGATGGCGCGGCGGATCAGGTCGCCCGGCGGCTTACGGAACTGGTTGGCAGGCCGGGGGAGGTCAGGGTCTCTGCCACTGACCAGTGGCATCCGCGGGGCACAGTCTGCGTAGAGGAAGCCCAACTGGACAAGGCATCTGCCCTGCTGGACGACGCGCGCCAACGCCGGTTGAGGGAATGGTGGCTGGCCAAGGGCAGCGGCGAATCACCGACGCCAAGCTGGGACATCGCAAGCACCTGTAAGATTTTCGGCAAGGCCGGTCTGCTGCTGATCGAGGCAAAGGCGCATTCGAGCGAACTGTCACCGAAGGACCGCTGTAGAGCAAAGTCCAGTCGTGACAGCATCAATAACGCGATCCGTGCAGCGAATGACGGATTGCGGTGCGCAACAGGCGGGTCATGGCAGCTCTGCACAGCGCAAAAATACCAGCTTTCCAACCGCTTCGCCTGGTCCTGGAAACTGGCCACGCTCGGCAAGCCCGTCGTGCTGGTCTATCTTGGGTTTCTGAATGCCGAAGAGATGAAGGGCGAGGGAACAACCCTGTTCAGGTCCGACGAAGACTGGAAAGACAGATTGCAGGAATACGGCCAGGGCACAATCGATTCAGACTGCTGGGAAAAGGCGCTGGACATCGGTGGCACGACGCTTCTGCCACTCATCAGAACAACCCGTGTGGAGCTTTGCAAACCGCAGTGCTGAGTGTGCCCGGCCATTATCCAGACGCATTTTAACAAAGAATTAACCAGGATTTGGCTCAATGGACGCGGCCAAGGGAGGGGCCGCGCCATAGCACTGCCACCGCGCCCGACACATCTGCATCCCCCGCCGGACATGGCATTGCCTGCGCCGCCGTCGCCGTCCGCGCCGGTCTCTGCCCGCCCGCCGTTGCCATCACCGCGACCACCCGGCAAGCGGCGGCCTCTGCTGGGGCAGGTGCTTGTGGAGCAGGGCGCGCTGACGCCCGATCAGCTTCTGCGCGCCATCACCCTTCGCGCCCGGCGCGCCTGCCTGCTGGGGCAGGTGCTGCTGACCCACGGCATGATCACCCCCGCCCAGCTTACCGCCGCCCTGCGGGAGCAATGCGGGCGTCCGGTCATCAACCTGCGCCTGCACCGCCCGGACAGGGCACTTGTCCGCCTTGTCGGGGCAGAGTTCTGCCTGCGGCATCAGGCAATCCCGGTCCGGCGCACCTCTGACGGCGTTCTGTTCGCCTGTGCGCGGCCCGACGGGTTTGGCCCGCTGCGCGCCGCCCTGCCCCATGCCATGGGCAGGCCCCGCATGGCTCTGGCCCGGCGCGAGGATATTCACGCCGCCCTGCAAAAGGCCGCCCCGCAGGCGCTGGTCAGGCGGTCAGAGACCCGCGTGAACCCGCGCGAGAGCTGTCGCGCCTGGGACGGGGGGCGGTTCCGGCTGATCCTGTCGGCCCTTGCCGCCACGCTGGTCGTGGCAACAGTTCTCGCCCCGCAGGCGCTGATCACCTGTCTGGCGGTCTCGGCGATGGCAATGTTCCTGCTCGGCAGTGTCGTCAAGATTGCCGCGGCAAGCCATTCACTCCGCCATGTCCGCCGCCACGCCACAGCGCAATCGCGCCCCGCGCCCGACCCGCCGGTGTTGCCCCCGGTATCGATCCTCGTGCCCCTGTTTCGCGAAAGACGGATTGCAACGCATCTTATCCGGCGGCTCAGGCGGCTCGACTATCCGCGCGAGTTGCTCGACATCCGGCTGGTGGTCGAGGCCGACGACCGGACAACGCAACAGGCGATTCTTCAGGCCGACCCGCCCCGCTGGATGCGGATGATCACCGTGCCGCCGGGCAGTGTGCGCACCAAACCACGGGCAATGAATTTCGCGCTCGATTTCTGCGCGGGAGAGATCATCGGGGTGTATGATGCCGAGGATGCCCCCGACCGGGATCAGCTTCGCCGCGTGGCGCGCCGTTTTCACGAATGCGGGCCTGAAGTCGCCTGCCTGCAAGGGGTGCTCGATTATTACAACGCCCGCACCAACTGGCTGTCGCGCTGTTTCACCATCGAATATGCGACCTGGTTTCGGGTGATCCTGCCCGGATTGCAGAGGCTTGGCCTGATCCTGCCCCTGGGCGGCACGACCCTGTTCATCCGGCGCGACATTCTTGAGGCGCTCGGCGGGTGGGATGCGCATAACGTGACCGAGGACGCGGATTTGGGGATTCGCCTGGCCCGGCACGGATACCGGACCGAGTTTCTGGAAACCGTCACCGGGGAAGAGGCCAACTGTCGCCTTGTGCCGTGGATCAGGCAACGGTCGCGCTGGCTCAAGGGGTTCGCGATGACCTGGGCCGTGCATATGCGCAACCCGGCGCTGTTGATCAGGCAGGTGGGATGGTGGCGATTCCTCGGCCTTCAGGTGCTGTTGCCCTGCGCGCTCGGCCAGTTTCTGCTTGCGCCGCTGATGTTGTCATTCTGGTTGATCCCGCTGGGGGTCGGCCATCCGGCGGCGGGGCTGGTTTCGCCGCAGTCGATGGGCTGGCTGGCGGGGGCTTTCGTCTGTTCGGAA
>JPPB01000335.1 GCA_001483205.1 alpha proteobacterium 3107 | reverse complement strand
ATCCCGACAGGCGCGGATCACGCCCCGGCCATCCCCCATCCCGACAAACCCGCACATTTTTGAAAAATTTTACCGTTAAATTTCAAACTCTTATAAACCGTCACAAAAATTTCTTGCCGAATTACAAAAATGCACCATCCCGGTCAAACTCTTGCCGCAATCGAATGGCCATATCCCCTCATGCCACGGTGAAAAACAGCAGTTCACTTGCTGTAGGATCAAAGAGAACGACCGGGGCAAGTGAACAGAAAAGCGAACCCGGAAAGGAACCTGATATGAAACTGTTTGAACTGGCGAAGAACTTTCGCAATGACGAATCCGGCGCGGTGACCGTTGACTGGGTGGTGCTGACCGCTGCGGTTGTGGCCCTGGCCATCGGCGTTCTGGCCGGGATCACGACGGCAACCGATGACCTGGCCGACGAAATCAATACTGCGATTACCGGTGTGGACATTGATACGAGTGATAACAACTAGTACGCCCTGAACGGTTTTCCGGGGGGTGGCGCATGTGCCATGCCCCGGATGATCGGCTGAAGGCCCCCGCTCCTCCCCGCGGGGGCCTTCACTTTTGCAGGCAGACGGTCATGGCTGAGCAACATTTTCGCAAAACCGGCGCAGATTGTCCAACCTTTCGCCACAATGGTAAAGAACAAGGGAAAGGCGCGGTGCAGTGCCGCAGGGAGAGACAAATGATTCACCCCATTCGCAGATTCATTTCCGACGATACCGGTGCGGTCACGGTTGACTGGGTGGTTCTGACCGCCGCAGTCGTGGCCCTGACCATCGGTGTCATGGCCGGGATAACGGTAGCAACCGATACCGGAGCCGACAACATCAAGGATGCGGTTGAAGGTATAGACATTGATACCGGCGATAACACCTGATATAACCCGACACACGCTGAACAGTTTTCCGGGGTGACGCATGTGCCATGCCCCGGATGATCGGCTGAAGGCCCCCGAACCCTCCTCGCGGGGGTCTTCTTTTCGGGACACGGCTGTAAAGGGGAAAAATCTGTCCTTTTTGCATTGATCTGATCAACGATGGTTCATAGTATTTGACATATGACGCAGGAAAAAATCACCTTGCAGAGCATTGACCGCCGCCTTCGGGAAGTGGAGCGAACTGACCGGAACCCCGGCGGCTGGGTTACAGATGTTTCCCTGATCAAGCGCGATCTTCGCTGGGTCATAGCGATCGGTGCAGCAATCATCGCGGGCCTGATCTATGTCTACCGGGATATTGATTCCACGCTTGACGTGAACAGCGAACGACTGGCCCGGATTGAAACCACGCTTGATGCGAACAATGGGCGGTTGGATCGGATTGAAACCACGCTTGATACGAACGGCGAGCGGCTGGATCGGATTGAAACCACGCTTGAGCGCATTGAGACTCGCTTATCCGAGTGAAGGCCATGATGATCGCGGTGCCGGAAAGAGACCCGGCGAACCGCGGTGAACGGGATGGGTAAACCCGTGGTTGGCAGAGCAAATCCCTGTCGCGTGTCCCGCGCCGTGAATCCGTGCCGTCAAATCCTTTAACCCGACATGCTTTCGCCGCATTTACCCGCCAGTATCACCCCGAACAGACAAAAACGATTCCGGCCCCTGCGAATCAGGCCGGGCAAAAGGAAAGGGCGCAAAGATGCGTTTGGTATTCGGACTAGTGCTGTTGGTGGGCGTCGGGTTGGCCGGTTTTGCCGTCCATCAGGCAAGAAATTACGTCGGCGCGCATAAAACCGCGCTGGAAAAAGAGCGTGCGATCAGCGCCGAGGCGGTCGAGACCAGCCCGGTTTACGTTTCCAACCGGGCGTTTCGCTATGGCGAGCGGCTGACAGAGGAAGACGTGCGCATGGTGCCGTTCCCGGTCGAGGCGCTTCCCGAAGGCACATTCGCGGAACTGACCGATCTGTTCCCCGAGAGCGGCCCCGCCTTTCGCACCGCCACCCGGTCGATGGAAAAGGATGAGGCGATTCTGAAGGTGAAAGTGACCGAGCCGGGCAAGGATGCGGGGATTACGTCGCGGCTGAAACCGGGGATGCGGGCCTTTGCGATCCGGGTTGACGTGACCAGCGGGGTGTCGGGGTTCCTGCGGCCCGGTGACAATGTGGATATTTACTGGACCGGGACGGCGCTGGGTCAGGAAATCACCAAGCTGATTGAGACCCAGGTCGGGCTGATTGCGATTGACCAGTCGGCGGATGAAGACCTGAACAAGGCGACGGTGGCCCGGACGGTGACGGTGCAGGTGACGCCAACCCAGGTCGCCGCGCTGGCGCAGGCGCAGTCGAGCGGGCGGTTGTCGCTGGCGCTGGTGGGCGTGGAGGATGATACCGTGGTTCAGTCGGTGGAGATCGACCAGAACAAGCTGTTGGGGATTGAGCAGCAGCAGACGGTGGAGGTTCAGAAGGAACAGGTCTGCACGACGCGGACACGCCGGGGGACAGAGACCGTCGAGGTCAGGATTCCCTGCCCGGATTGATCCGGGGCTGGCCGGGGGGTTGATCCGGACTGACCCGGCAGGCGGCAGACGACATTGCGGTTGCGGGCATCCGGCGCGGGTGCCCGTTTTCTTTTCAGAGCATCCGTATGGTTGGCGCATCGGTGGCCAACCCGCCCCGCCCGGTCGTAAGGCGAGGTTGCGCCCCACGGCGCGCCCGCCGTAGAGAAGAATCCCGACAATGGCCCCGGCTTACTCCGCCCATTTCCAGGGCCGGGTATAAACCCCCAGACACTGGTTCAGGTGGTCATCGGAAACATCATCCCCGGTCCGGCTGATCACCGCCACCAGACCCAGCTTTCTGTCATCCGTCACGGTTTCGACCCGCGCCGCCACCCCCGCATCCTTCAGGGCCTGATCATAAATCCGCCGGATCGCCATCTTGCGCAGTTCGGGCTTGAACACCTTGCCGACGGCTGTCTTCGGCAATTCCGGGACGATCTCCAGATATTTGGGGCGTGCCGCGCGTTCGGGAACATGGGCGCGGGCATGGGCCAGAAGCTCCTCAACCCCGGCCTCGGCCCCGGCCACCAGCTCCACATAGGCACAGGGCAATTCGCCCGCATGGGCGTCGGGCTGGCCGATGGCACCGACAAAGGCAACCGCTTCGTGCCCGGCAAGCGCGTCTTCGATCCCTGCCGGGTCAATGTTGTAACCACCGCGAATGATCAGATCCTTCACCCGGCCCGTGATCCACAAATACCCGTCTGCATCAAGGCGGCCCAGATCGCCGGTCCTGAGATAGGCATCATTGTGAAAGAGGTCGCGATTCTTGTCGGTTTCGGTGTAGGTGTTGCCGGTGACCACGCCGGGATTGGCGATGCAGACCTCCCCCACCTCATCGGTTGCGCATTCGGCGGGGGCGTCGCCCTCCGGCCCCCCGTGGCGGATGATCTTCACGTCCGTATGGGGGAACGGAATACCGACAGAGCCGATTTTCCGGTCGCCCTCCGGCGGGTTGCAGGACACGAGGCAGGTTGCTTCGGTCAGCCCGTAGCCCTCGACGATGGTGACGCCCGTTGCCGTCTCGAACCGGCGGAACAGCTCTACCGGCAGGGGGGCAGAGCCGGAAAACGCCACCTTCAGCGACGAAAGGTCCGCATCCACCGGGCGCTGCATCAGGGCGGAAATCGCCGTCGGCACCGTGATGATAAAGGTGATCCGCCAGCGCTCGATCAGCTTCCAGAAATTGTCGAACACCCCCTCGCCGCGATACCCGGCAGGGGTCGGAAAGACCACATGCGCGCCAGAGGCAATCATCGACATCAGCACCGCATAGACGGCAAAGACGTGAAACAGCGGCAGCGGGCAGATGACCGTATCGCCCTCGGCAAACAACAGCTTGTGGCCAAGCCAGCCATTATAGATCATGCCCGAATAGCGGTGCCGCGCCACCTTGGGCATTCCGGTGGTCCCGCCGGTATGAAAATAGGCCGCCACCCGGTCGCCCGTGCTGTCGGGGAAATCGAGCGTGGCATTCTGCTGCCCCGTCACGGCGTTGAAATCCAGCACCCGCGCGCTGTGGGTCACCGGATTTTTCGGGCGGATGAGCGGCACGATCCAGCGTTTGGGCGGCGTCAGATAGCGCAGCAGGTCAACTTCAAGCACCGTCTTGACATTCGGGGCCATCGCCACCGCCTGCGCCGCCTTTTGCGGCACGTCGGTTTTCGGAAATGCCTTCAGGGTCACAAGCACCTTCGCCCCGGTTTCGCGCAGGATGGCGGCAATCTGTTCCGGCTCCAGCAGCGGGTTGATCGGGCTGACAACCCCGGCAACCGCCCCCCCGAGAAGCGCGTGGATCGTCTCGGTGCAGTTGGGAAGCAGACAGGCGACCACATCTTCCTCTCCCACACCGAGGGCGCGAAACAGGTTGGCGGCGCGGGTTGCCCCGGCGTGAACCTCTGACCAGTTGAGCGTTTCAGCCTTGTCCTGCGGGCCGGAAGTCAACTGAAAGCTGACGGCGTTGCTGTTGCCGTATCGCTCTTTGGCCCGGGTCAGAAAGCCGTAAAGTGTTTCGGGGCGATCAACATCTGCCCAAGCAGATTCGGCCTCAATGGCGTCACGATCCGCAACGGTTGCAAATTTTCCCATGTTTTGATCCTCCGGGCGCAGCATGTCCCCCAAGCAAGAATGACGGCGAATCACCGATCCCGCAAGCCTGACACGCCCAGGTGCCGGGAAAAGACCTTTGCATATAGCGGGGCGATGTAAAATTGATCACAGACTCCCCCCGATCCTGTCAGGGTGCTGCTGCGTGAATGTAAGCGCTTTCATTGAAAATGTAAGCCCTTACATTCCGGCAAAGAGGCAAAACCCGCGTCCGGGGCGCGGGACAGCGCGGCTTGGACAGTTCCGCCGGGCGGGATCAGGGCCGAAAGCTGCGTTACTCCGCCCCCGGACCATCGGTGAATTGCAGGCGCGCAAGACGGGCATACAGACCCGCCTGCGCGATCAGCTCTTCATGGGTGCCTTCGGCGACGATGGCCCCGCCGTCAAAGACCAGAATGCGGTCCGCTTTCCTGACCGTGGCCAGCCGGTGCGCAACAATAAGGGTCGTCCTGTCCTTTGACATGCGGTCGAACGCGCCCTGCACGGCGCGCTCGCTTTCGGCATCAAGCGCCGATGTCGCCTCATCCAGCAACAACACCGGCGCGTCGCGCAGAATCGCGCGGGCAATGGCAATGCGCTGTTTCTGTCCGCCCGACAGCATCACCCCGCGCTCTCCCACCTGGCTGTCATAGCCGTCCGGCAGGGCCGAGAGGAAATCATGGGCGGCGGCGGCGCGGGCGGCGGCCTCAACCCCGGCATCCGGGGCATCAGGCCGCCCGAAGCGGATGTTTTCCCGCGCGGTGGTGGCAAAGATCGCCGGTTCCTGCGGGACCAGCGCAATCGCGCGCCGGAAATCCTGCCGGGCCATCGCTTTCAGGTCCACACCGTCAAGCAGCACCCTGCCCTCTACCGGATCATAGAACCGCAGCAACAGATGCAGGATGGTTGACTTTCCGGCCCCCGAGGGACCGACAAGCGCGACGGTCTCGCCCGGATGAACGGTCAGCGAGACGCCCCTGATTGCCACATCCCGCGCCCGTGACGGATAGTGAAAGGTCACATCCTCAAACCTGATTTCCCCCCGCACCGGGGCGGGCAGGGCCTGCGGCGCATCGGGGTCGCGCACCCTGTTCCGCGCGGTCAGCAGCTCAATCAGGCGTTCCGTCGCGCCTGCGGCCCGTTGCAGCTCTCCCCAGATTTCCGACAGGGCGGCGACACTTCCGGCCACCATCACCGCATAGATCACGAACTGCACCAGCGCCCCGGTGCTCATGCCCCCGGCCCGCACATCCCGCGCGCCGACCCACAAGACGCCGACAACCCCCGAAAAGACCAGAAAGATCACGATCACCGTCATCAGCGCCCGCGTTTTGATGCGGATTTTCGCGGCCCCGAAGGCGGCCTCGGTCGCGGCGGCGAAACCGGCGCGGGTCAGGGCCTCGTGGGTGAAGGCCTGCACGGTGGGAATCGCCAGAAGGGCCTCTGAGGCAATGCCGGAGCTTTCCGCGACCGTATCCTGGCTGATGCGGCTCTGGCCCCTCAGCCGCCGCCCCAGAACGATGATCGGCACGACCACCACCGGCACGATCAGCAGAACCAGCCCGGTGAGCTTGGCGCTGGTCCACAGCAACAGCAGGATGCCGCCGGCAAGGATCAGCAGATTGCGGAGCGCAACCGACACCGAAGAGCCGATGACCGAGAGAATGAGCGTGGTGTCGGTGGTCAGGCGCGACAGCACCTCGCCGGTCATTATGCGTTCGTAAAATTCGGGGCTTTGGCCGATCATCCTGTCAAAGACGGCCTTGCGGATGTCGGCGACAACGCGCTCTCCCAGCCGGGTGACAAGGTAATAGCGCAGCCCCGTGCCCGCCGCCAGCAGCGCGGCAATGACCAGCGCGGCGGCAAAATACTGATCCAGCAGGGCGGTGTTTTCGGCACCAAAACCATCGACCACCCGGCGGACGGCCAAAGGCAGGACAAGCGACAGGCAGGCGGTCAGAACCAGCACCATAAGGGTCAGCAAGACCTGCCCGCGATACGGGGTGATAAAGGGGGCCAGCCCGGATATGGCGCTGATGCGCCGTGTCTTTTCCCGCGTCTCGGGGAAGGCCGTTGTCTCGGTTGCCATGTGGGAACCCTTTCCGCCGCCGCTTACATAGAGGGCGTGTGCAGGCGGGACAAGCGGGGTGGCGCGTTCGGGGATGGAGCGGGTAGCGGGAATCGAACCCGCACCAAGAGCTTGGAAGGCTCGTGTGATACCATTTCACCATACCCGCCCGTTTTGAGGCCTTCCTATGACATGGCGGGAAAGGGGGGGTCAAGAGGGGTATGATGTGTGCCCGGCACGGTATCGGCTGATGGCACGGGACAGGCTTTTGTATGATGGCGTATCGGTGGCTGAACCACCCCGCCCGGCTGAGAAAATATGTCAGAGGTCTTGCCCTTATCCGCGGATAAGGGGCACTCCCCTTGCGGGAACAGATGCGCGAACAGTCCGAAGGGCAGCGCCC
>JPPB01000334.1 GCA_001483205.1 alpha proteobacterium 3107 | reverse complement strand
TTATCCGCGGATAAGGGCAGTACTGCTGACCTATTGGCGCGGGCCGGGCGGACGGTTTGCCGGAACAGAGGCATGAACAACCCGGCGAAGGGGCGGCTTATCCGCGGATAAGGGCAGCGCTTCTGACCTATTGGCGCGGGCCGGGTGGATGGTTTGCCGGGGCAGGGGCGCGAACAGCCCGGCAAGGGGCCGCCGGGCTTATCCGCGGATAAGGGCAATGTCTCTGACCTATTGGCCCAGGCCGGGCGGACAGCCTCGCGCTCCACCCGCCATCACGCAGGGGCCTCTTGCCCGTCCGCCGCCCCGCATACCGCCTGCAAACCGCAAAAGGGGCCGCCCGCAAGACGACCCTCCCTGCGCGGGAACGGACGGCAGTATCAGCCGTTCACGCTGTCTTTCAGCGCCTTGGCGATGGTCATTTTCACCACCTTGTCGGCCTCTTTCCTGATCGGCTCTCCGGTTGCGGGGTTGCGCACCATCCGCGCCGGGCGCTCGCGACAGTAAATCTTGCCGACGCCGGGCAGGGTGACCGCCCCGCCGTCCGTGACCTCGCGCGTGATGATGTTCACCACCGCATCCAGCGCGCCGGAGGCGGTCTTTTTGTCGGACCCCATTTCCTCGGCCAAAGCGGCGACGAGATTGGCCTTGGTCATCGCTTTTGTCATCTTCGTGTCTCTCCTCGGTTGATCCGGTTGTGGGTGTTGTCGGGCGCATTTAACGGTATGTGGGGTTAAGACACAATGACTGGTGGTTGTCAGCGCGCATTTTTCCTGCATTCTGGCCTTTTTTCAGGGCATTGTTGCTGATCTGTCCCTCTTTGAAACGCCGGAATCGGCGGTTTTCCGCCACATCGGTGTCCCGGTCGCCGCGCAATCCGCCCCCCAAGGCCGGGCAAGTCAGATGCCACGGGCCTCAAGCCCGGCCTTGGCCACCCCCATGAAGTCGATCACCCCGGCCCCCGGCGGTTTCTGCGGTAAAGACGATTTCCCCCTGCCCGGCTGTTGCGCACAGGTCTTGTTGAAAAAACACGACACGGGTGCTACTCAGGCAAAACAAGACAGAGCCGAGCAGATGCCGACCCTACGCTGGTTGACCCGAGACAAAGACGTGCGCGCCGCCGAAAGGGTGCCTTACCGCCTGTTGGAAGAGGTGCCGGAACTGGGTTATGGCGACCGAAATGCGGGCAACATGCTGATCCGTGGGGATAATCTGGAGGCATTGAAGGCGCTGTTGCCCTATTACGCGGGTCAGGTGAAGTGCATCTATATCGACCCGCCTTATAACACCGGATCGGCGTTTGAGCATTACGACGACAATCTGGAGCATTCCCGGTGGCTGGCCATGATGTGGCCCCGGCTGGAACTGCTGCGGGAGTTGCTGGCCGAGGACGGCTCGATTTGGGTGAGTATTGATGACCGGGAGGGGCATTATCTGAAGGTCATTATGGATGAGGTGTTCTTCAGCGGGAACTTTGTTGCCAACGTAGTCTGGCAGAAGCGAATATCGCCTGACTTTCGAGCTGTCTTGGGTGATGGCCACGAGCACATTTTGGTCTTTTCGAGTTCGAAGGACAGGTTCACAGCACGTGCGAACTTCCTTCCGCTGAGCGAAAGCCAGCGAAAGGAGTACAAGAATCCTGACAAGGATCCACGCGGGCCTTGGGTGTCGCGTGACTTCGCGGCTCAGGGTTATCGCCCCAATCAGATGTACGAGATCTTGACGCCTGGCGGTGCACGCCATTTTCCCCCCGAGGGCTCGTGTTGGAAGAACACGGAAGAACGTTTCTTGCGACAGTTGGACGAGGGTCGATTCTACTTCGGAAAGGACGGGAACGGGGTTCCGCGCCGCAAGAAATTCCTATCGGAAACAGCCGGTCGGCAGAGCTGGACGTGGTGGCCCAATGAGGAGGTCGGAAACACCCAGGAGTCGAAGAGGGAAATCAAGGCACTCTTTGGAAAGGAGCGGGCCTTTGCCACTCCCAAGCCGGAGCGCCTGATTCAACGCATTCTCCAAATCGCCACCAACCCCGGCGACCTCGTGCTCGACAGCTTCCTCGGCTCCGGCACCACCGCCGCCGTCGCTCAGAAAATGGGTCGCCGATATATCGGCATTGAAATGGGCGACCATGCTGTCACCCATTGCGCGCCGCGCCTGCAAAAGGTGGTGGATGGTGAACAGGGCGGCATCTCAAAGGCACAGAACTGGCAGGGCGGCGGCGGGTTCCGCTTTTACCGTCTCGGCCCGCCGGTCTTTGCAGAAGACGGCCGAATCCAGCCTGATATTCGCTTTCCCGTCCTCGCCGCCCATATCTGGTTTGCGGAAACCGGCCAACCCTGGTCCGAATCTCAGGCAGCTATCCCGTTTCTGGGGGCGCATGAGGGCCATGGCTATGCGCTGCTCTACAACGGTATTCTTGGCGACAAATCGGTTTCGGGCGGCAATGTGCTGACCCGCAAGACGCTGGCCGCAATCCGCGACGGCATGGGTGATTTCACCGGTCCGCTGACCGTTTATGGCGAACGCACGGTGCTGTCCGGGGCGACGCTGAAGGCCGAACAGGTCGCATTCAGGCAGACCCCTTATGACGTGAAGGCGCGCACATGAAGCTGAAGGATTATCAGAAGGCGTCTCTTGCCACGCTGCGCCGCTATTTTGAAGAGGCCCGCATCACCGGCCCCAAAGCGGCCTATGAAATGATCACAACCGAACCGGAACTGGCCGGGCGGCTGAAAGGCTATGCGGCGGGTTACAAGCCGATTATGGCATTGCCGGATGTGCCTTATGTCTGCCTGCGCCTTCCTACGGGTGGCGGCAAGACGATCCTGGCCGCACATTCGATAGCCGTGGCCAAGGATGCGTGGGTGGAGAAGGACTTTCCGCTGGTCCTGTGGCTGGTGCCCACGAATACGATCCGCGTGCAGACGGCAGAGGCGTTGAGGAATCCGCGCCACCCCTACCGGCAGATCCTGGATGAGGCGTTCGGGGGCCGCGTTCGGGTCTTTGACATTGGCGATTTCACGCAGGTGACGCCGCATGATCTGCGCTCGAACCTTTGTGTCGTGGTCGGCACGATTCAGACGTTGCGGGTGACCAATACCGACGGGCGTAAGGTTTATGCTCATCACGAGATGCTGGAGCCGCATTTTTCGACCGTTTCGCCCGCCGCGCCGGGGTTGGAGCGCAACGATGACGGGCCGATGAAGGGGAATATCCGGTTTAGTTTTGCCAATCTGATGTATCTGCACCGTCCGTTGGTCATTATGGATGAGGCCCACAAGGCCGGATCAAAGCTGAGCCGGGAGGTCTATGAGCGGATCAGGCCAAGTGCGTTGATCGAGTTCACGGCCACGCCCAAGGGCTTCAATAATATCCTTCATTCTGTGTCCGCTCAGGAGCTGAAGGATGAAGAGATGATCAAGATGCCCGTGGTGTTGGATGAGGCCGAAACCTGGCAGGGCGCGGTGAATTTGGCCATTCTCAAGCGGGCCGGGTTACAGGAATACGCAGATCGTGACCGGGAGGGATATATCCGCCCCATCGTTCTGTTTCAGGCGCAGAAGAAGGGCAAAGAGGTCACGGTCGATGTGCTGAAAAAGCATCTGATCGACAACGAAAATATCGACCCGGCCAAGATTGCAGTGGCCACGGGCGCGCAACGGGAGCTGGACGGCATTGACCTGTTCAGGCCCGATTGTCCGGTTGAATACGTCATCACTATTGAGGCGTTGAAGGAAGGTTGGGACTGTTCCTTTGCCTATGTGTTCTGCTCGCTGGCGAATATCCGCAGTTCGATTGATGCAGAGCAGCTTTTGGGCCGGGTGTTGCGGATGCCTTATGCGACGAAGCGCAAGGAACCCGCGCTGAACAAATCCTACGCCAAACTCGTATCGAAGAATTTTTCCGAAGCCGCCGTAAGTCTGCGTGACAAGCTGGTCGATATGGGGTTCGAGGAGAGCGAAGCCGAAGCCAATATCGAGGCCGAGCAGCCGGGGCAGGATGACGGGCTGTTCGGGCGGCAATCGCGTCCGCGCCCAACGATGACCGTCGAACTGGAGGCATCCGAGGACGAGCGCAGGGAAATCCGCATTATTGCGCCGGGCAGGATCAAGGTGTCGGCGGGTGATGACGGCAAGACCCGGATCGAATTCACCGGCGTGCCAAAACCCAAAGAAGAAAAGCGCTTGTTCGAGGTGGTGCCCGCCCGCCTGCACGGCGTTCTGCGCGAGAATCTGGAAGAATTCAGGGCCAAAAACCCTGACGATCTGGCACCAGCCCATATGGGCGAGGAGTTCACCATACCACGTCTGATGGTGCATGTGCAGGGCGAACAGGTTTTTGGCGAGACTGATCGTCTGATGGAATATCACGATTGGTCGCTGGCCGATTATCCTGTGCGGCTGACCAATGCCGAGTTTGATATTGTCGAAACCACCAATACCTTCGAGATCGACCTTGACGGCAACCGTTTGTTGATTTCTGCGGCGGACAGTGCCGGGCAGCTTTCACTGGATATTGAAGTAGATGACTGGACCCCAAATTCGTTGGTGCGCTGGCTGGATGGTAAGGTCCGCGACCCATGGATCAGTCAGGCGGAGCTTCTGGCCTGGCTGAGCGATGTCGTCACCCATTTAACCCGTGACCGGAATATCCCTCTGTCGCAATTAATGCGCTGCAAATTCATCCTGGCCCGCAAACTGGAAGAGAAAATCCGGGGCTTCCGCCAGGCAGAGCGCGACAAGGTTTATCAGCAGAACCTGTTCGGCCCGGCGGCCCGCGTCGGGATTTCATTCGGTGACGGCATAAAGTTTTTCGATGAAATGTATTCCGACGTGCCCAAGTATAGCGGCATATACAAGTTCAAACGCCACTTCATGGGACCGGATGAGGTGCCAACCTTCGACGGCAAGGACGATGGCGAAGAGGCCCAATGTGCCTTTGTATTGGATGACTTGCCGGGCCTGAAATACTGGACCCGAAACGTCAGCAGGCACCGGAATTCGTTCTCTCTGCCGACCTCGACCGACAAGTTCTATCCGGATTTTGTGGCGGTCATGGAAGATGGTCGCCTGCTTGTCGTCGAATACAAGGGCAAGGACCGCACGCCCGGAGAAAGCCGCGATAGTCGCGAAAAGGAGCTAATCGGGCAGCAGTGGGCCAGGGCATCAGAAGGCAAGGCTGTGTTCGTCATGGCCACGATGGAGCGTGGTGATCCGAAAAAGGTGCGGGCGCAGATTCTTGATGCGCTAAACAGTGCCAGTGGAGGTATCTCGTGACTTACTGGAAAAATCAGCCCGTCGCCCCCGGCAACCTGCGTCTCCTTCAGCCCGAAAAGTGATCCTCGGCAGAGTCGATTTGTTTCCGTCAACACGGACCTGACATCCCACAAACAGTTTCTCCGCCAATTGGTCCGGCGAAGCGCGGAAAAGTCGCGGGTCAGACTCTTCACCACCAGCTATGACCGCTGCATCGAAAAAGCCGCTACCGATCCTCTTGAACCACACCGGCCAGTAGCAGAGACTGGCAAGACCGCCCATGGCGGGCACAAACGCAGCGCGATACAACCCGGATATAAAAGCGAAATATGAGGCGATGATCGGGGCCGGAAAACCCGCCAAAGTCGCGCTGACCGAGGTGATTGAGTTGGCAAATGCGCTGGTCCGCGATGATAGAAAATGAAATCGCTTGACCAAGACGGATACTATGTTCACTCTTCATTAACCAGTCTTCGGCCAAGCTCCCCCGGACACAGGTTCGCAAACCGCCATGGCTGATGATCTCTTTTCCCGCGATCCGCCGCCCTGCCCGCCGCAATCGGATCGGGACAGGCTGGACCGGCTGCGTCTGATCCGGTCGCGCCGGGTGGGACCGGCGACATTTCACCGGCTGATGCGCGAATACGGCTCGGCCACGGCGGCCCTTAAGGCCCTGCCGGAGGTCGCAAAGGCCGCCGGGGTGACGGATTACACCCCTTGCCCGCCCGAGACAGCCGCGCACGAATTTCAGGCGGCGCGCGGGGCCGGGGCCAGACCGGTCTGGCTGGGCGAGGCGGACTATCCGGCGGCGCTGCTTGATCTTGCCGATGCGCCGCCGCTCTTGTGGTTGCGCGGCACGGCGGCGCTCTTCAATCGCCCGGCGGTTGCGCTGGTGGGGGCGCGCAATGCGTCGTCCCTCGGCAGGCGCATGGCGCAGAGGCTGGCGGCGGACCTGTCCGGGGCCGGATATGCCATCGTCTCGGGGCTGGCGCGCGGGATCGACACCGCCGCCCATCGCGCCGCGCTCAAGGGCGGAACCGCCGCCGTGCTCGCAGGCGGGGTTGATGTGATTTATCCTGCGGAAAACGGCGCGCTTGCCGATGAAATCCTGACCACGGGCGCGCTGTTGTCGGAACGGCCGATGGGGATGCAGCCCCTTGCCCGCCATTTCCCGGCCCGCAACCGGATTATCTCCGGCCTCGTGCGCGGGGTTGTGGTGGTCGAGGCGGCGCTGAAATCCGGCAGCCTGATCACCGCGCGAAATGCGCTTGATCAGGGGCGCGAGGTGCTGGCGACGCCGGGGCACCCGATTGACGCCCGGGCCTCGGGCTGCAATGCGCTGATTCGCGACGGTGCGACACTGGTGCGGGGGGCGGCGGATGTGATCGAAGCCCTGGGTGCGGCGAAACCGGCCCCGCCCGCCGAGGGGCCTGACCTGTCTGATCCGCCGGAACCGGCCCCCGTTCCGGCCCCGGCCCCGGCTGTGCCCGGCAACCTGCAAAAGCGGATTCTCGGGCGGCTGAGCACGGCCCCCGTTGCCATCGACCAACTGATCCGCGATCTGGACCTGCCCGCCCGGATGGTGACGCCGGAACTCACCACGCTGGAGCTTGAGGGCCGGATTGAGCGCCGCGCCGGTGGGCTGGTGGCGCTGGCCGCCGCATAGCGGGTGACGACATGATAGTGATGAGGCCGCTGCATAATGGCGCGTCAGTGGCCGGACCATCCGCCCGGCTGAGCTGATATGCCGAAAGCCTTGCCCTTATCCGCGGATAAGCCCCGGCCCGACTGAGCCAATAAGTCAGCAGTACTGCCCTTATCCGCGGATAAGCCCCGGCCCGGCC
>JPPB01000333.1 GCA_001483205.1 alpha proteobacterium 3107 | reverse complement strand
CTGCCCAAGCCGCGCCGACCCGCCCCCCCACGGGGCGGCGCGTTCGCGCCTACCGTGCGGGCCGGACGCAGCCTTTCGGACGGGGCGCGCATTTGTTCCGGCAAAGTGCCTGCCACTTGCGCCCTGACAGGCTCGAACAGCACAGGGGAAAGCACACCCATGACCGGACGCAAACTGGTTCTGCCCGATGACCCGCATCTCAAGCGTCGGGGCGACGGGCGTCTCTCTGCCCCGTCAGCAGAGCGGAACCTTGCGCCCATTCGCGCCCGGCTGGAGCCGCTTTTGCCCGCAAGGGGCCATGTGCTCGAGATCGCCAGCGGCACGGGGCAGCAGATCGCGGCGCTGGCCGGGGCGCATCCGCATATCACCTGGCAACCAACCGACATTGACCCGGTGCGTCTGGCCAGCATCGCCGCATGGCGGGCCGCCCACAAAGGGACAAACCTGCTGCCACCGCTTCAACTCGACGCGGCGGGGGACTGGCCGCAAGCGCTGTCCGGCCATGACCTCATCTATGCCGTCAACCTGTTCCACCTGATCCCGGAACGGGCCGCGCGGCGGGTGCTGGCCGGGGCGAAAGGGGCGCTCAAGGCGGGCGGTGCCCTGTTCATCTATGGCCCGTTCACCGAGAACGGGCGTTACCGCAGCCGCAACGATGCGGTGTTTGATCGCACCCTGCGCGACCATGACCCGCAGATCGGCTATAAGGACCGCGCCTGGATGGGGGCGGAACTGACAGCGCTCGGCCTGACGACAGAGGCCATTCACGAAATGCCTGCGAACAATCTGGCCCTTGTCGGCAGGCTCTGATAGCGTTTCCGGCAGCAGACCCGCCCGAATAGCGGCAAACCACCCGGCGACCGGAGCCGACAGATGCACCTCGATGTGCTGGAGCTCAGAAACTTCTATTATCGCAGCGCCCTTGGCCGCGCGGCGCAGAGGGTGGTGCGTGATCAGCTCTTGGCGCTGTGGCCGCAGGCAAAGGGGGAAACCGTGGCAGGTTTCGGGTTCGCCACGCCATTACTGCGGCCCTATCTTGGCCAGGCGCGGCGGGTGATCGGGCTGATGCCCGGCCAGCAGGGGGTGATGTCATGGCCCGCCACCCTGCCGAATGTGGTCACGCTGTGCGAGGAAACCCGGTGGCCGCTGGGCACGGGCACGGTTGACAGGCTGATTCTGCTGCACGGGCTGGAGACGAGCGAACGCCCCGCCGCGCTGCTGGATGAATGTCGCCGTGTGCTTGATCCGGGCGGGCGGGCGATGTTCATTGTGCCAAATCGCGCCGGGCTGTGGTCACGCAGCGACCGGACGCCGTTCGGCCATGGCAGGCCCTACAGCACCGGGCAGCTTGAAAATCTGCTGAAAGCGCATGATTTTGCCCCCGAACGGCATATCTCGGCCCTGTATATGCCGCCGAGCGAGCGGCGCTTTTGGTTGCGCAGCGCCCAGTTCTGGGAGCGCAACGGCAGGCGGTTGTCGGTTTTCCGGGCGGGCGGGGTGCTGATGATCGAGGCCTCGACACAGCTTTTCCGGCCCCGCCGCCCCGGATTGCCGGCAACGGTCAGAAAACCGTTGCGTCTGCTCGAAGGGCTTGCGCAGCCAGAGGCCAAACCGATATGAGGGCATGGGGGGACAGGGGGGCCGTGCGGTCTGTCTGTCGGATTTACGGTGCTGACGGGGAACGGGGCGGCGCGCGCCTTTACAGAATCAGGGGCAGAACCTGCAATCAATTTCACATCATCAGGCCGTATCATCCGCGCCGCGCCGATGACAGAACATGACGCCCCGGCGTTAAAGACTGTTGATAGGGGCGCAAGGCTCTGTTACACCCACGCCGATTTTGGCGTTTCCGTTCACGGGCGCCTCAGCCAGCCCTGTCATGCCGCCCCGCAAGGCGACAGGCCGGGCCTGAAAGACCGAAAGGTTGCATGTGTCTGAATCCGTTTCGATCTCATCGGGCATCGCCACGCGATATGCCACGGCCATTTTTGAGCTGGCCAGAGAGGGCAGATCCCTGAGGGCGTTGGCAAACGATGTGGAAACCCTGTCGGCGGCACTGGCCGAAAGCGCCGATTTTGCCGCCGCCATCGCCTCGCCCCTCCACAGCCGCGAGGATCAGGCGAACGCGATTGCCGCCCTCGCCGCCCGGATGGGGCTTTCGCAAACCCTTACAAAGGCGCTGAAACTGATGGCCTCCCGTCGCCGTCTGTTCGTCCTGCCGCATCTGTTGCGGGCGCTCGACGGGATGATTGCCGAAGAAAAGGGCGAAATCACTGCCGAGGTCGCCAGTGCGCAACCGCTTGGCAAGGCACAGTCCGCCAAACTGGCCAAAGCGCTGAAAACCGCCACCGGCAAGACCGTAAAGATCAATGCGACCGTGGATGAAAACCTCATCGGCGGTCTTGTCGTCAGGGTGGGCTCCAGGATGATTGACACCTCGGTCCGCTCCAGACTCAACGCACTCCGCAATTCAATGAAAGAGGTCGGATAATGGGACTCCAGGCAGCCGAAATCTCTGCGATCCTCAAGGAACAGATCAAATCCTTTGGCAAAGAAGCCGAAGTCGCCGAAATCGGCCGTGTGCTGAGCGTCGGTGACGGTATCGCGCGCGTTCACGGGCTTGATAACATCCAGGCGGGCGAGATGGTCGAATTTCCCGGCAACATCCGCGGCATGGCGCTGAACCTGGAAAGCGACAATGTGGGCATCGTCATTTTCGGCTCTGACCGGGACATTCGCGAAGGTGATATTGTCAGGCGTGCCAATGCCATTGTGGACGTGCCCGTGGGTGATGAGTTGCTGGGCCGGGTGGTTGATGCGCTGGGTGACCCGATTGACGGCAAGGGGCCGATTGAGGCCTCGGCCCGCTCGGTCGCCGATGTAAAGGCCCCCGGCATCATCCCGCGCAAATCGGTGCATGAGCCGATGGCGACCGGCCTGAAATCGGTGGATGCGATGATCCCGATTGGCCGGGGCCAGCGGGAACTGATCATCGGCGACCGGCAGACCGGCAAGACGGCGGTGGCGCTCGACACCATCCTCAACCAGAAATCCTATAACGATGACGCGGGCGACGACGAATCGAAAAAGCTCTACTGCATCTATGTTGCGGTCGGTCAGAAGCGTTCGACCGTCGCCCAACTGGTGAACCGCCTTGAGGAAAGCGGGGCGATTCGCTATTCGATTGTCGTGGCCGCAACCGCGTCTGATCCGGCACCGATGCAGTTTCTGGCCCCTTACGCCGCCACCGCGATGGCCGAACATTTCCGCGACAATGGCCGCCATGCGCTGATCGTCTATGATGACCTGTCGAAACAGGCGGTGGCCTATCGCCAGATGTCGCTGTTGCTGCGTCGTCCGCCGGGGCGCGAAGCCTATCCCGGCGATGTGTTCTATCTGCACTCCCGCCTGCTGGAGCGCTCGGCCAAGCTGAACGAGGACAACGGGGCCGGGTCGCTGACCGCGTTACCGATCATCGAGACCCAGGGCGGCGATGTGTCGGCCTTCATCCCCACCAATGTCATCTCGATCACCGACGGGCAGATATTCCTTGAAACAGAGCTGTTCTATCAGGGCATCCGTCCGGCGGTGAACACCGGGCTGTCGGTGTCGCGCGTCGGGTCATCCGCCCAGACCGATGCGATGAAATCGGTTGCCGGGCAGGTCAAGCTGTCGCTGGCCCAGTATCGCGAGATGGCGGCCTTTGCCCAGTTCGGTTCTGACCTTGACGCCGCGACGCAGGCGCTGCTCAACCGGGGCGCGCGCCTGACCGAGGTGATGAAACAGTCGCAATATTCGCCGCTGACCAATGCCGAGATCGTTTGCGTCATCTATGCGGGCGTCAACGGCTATCTGGACAAGATCGAGGTGGGCGAAGTTGGCCGGTTCGAGACGGGCCTGCTGCAACATCTGCGGTCCGGGCATCAGGATTTGCTCGACTACATCACCCGGGAAGACCCGAAGATCAAGGGCGAGGCCGAGGCGAAGGTCCGGGCGGCGCTTGACGCCTTCGCCGCTGATTTCGTGTAAGGGAGACGCGGGCGATGCCAAGCCTCAAGGATCTCAGAAACCGGATCGAATCGGTCAAATCGACCCGCAAGATCACCAAGGCCATGCAGATGGTGGCGGCGGCCAAACTGCGCCGGGCGCAGGACGCGGCAGAGGCCGGGCGGCCCTATGCCGAGCGTATGGATGCGGTTCTCGGCAGGCTGGCGGCGTCGGTCAAAGGGTCCGCATCAGCGCCCCGCCTGCTGTCGGGCACCGGGGCCGACCAGACCCATCTGCTGATCGTGATGACGGCAGAGCGCGGCCTGTGCGGGGGGTTCAATTCGTCAATCGTCAAACTGGCCCGCGCGCGGGCCGAAGAGCTGACGGCGAAGGGCAAAACGGTGAAAATCCTCACCGTCGGCAAGAAGGGGCGCGAGCAACTGAAACGCGGCCATGGTGACCTGTTCATCGGTCATGCGGACCTGAGCGGGGTGAAGGCCGTGGGCTATGAAAACGCCCATGAGATTGCCGCGGATGTTCTGGCCCGGTTCGACGCCGGGGAATTTGACGTGGCGACGATCTTTTTCAACCGCTTCCGGTCGGTGATCAGCCAGATTCCGACGGCGCGGCAGATCATCCCGGCCTCATTCGAGGATCAGGCGGCAGAGACCGGCGGCAGCGGCGCGCCCCATGACTATGAGCCGAGCGAGGAAGGCGTGCTTGCCGATTTGCTGCCGCGCGGGGTGGCGACGCAGATTTTCGCCGCGCTTTTGGAAAACGCGGCATCCGAACAGGGCGCACGGATGTCGGCGATGGACAGTGCAACCCGCAATGCGGGCGAAATGATCGACAAGCTGACAATCCAGTTCAACCGCTCGCGCCAGGCGGTGATCACCAATGAGCTGATAGAAATAATCTCGGGCGCGGAGGCCTTGTGATGCAAAAGACCGAATTTCGCAACTGGTTGGAAACCACAGAGGGCAAGAGCCAGATCACGGCGAATGCCTATGCCGACAGGTGTTCGGTGGTGGAGAATGACTTTGCCATCGAGCTTGAAAGGGAAACGCTGCAAGACGCGATTGCCAAAGTCATCGCCAGCGACAAGCTGTCGGACAACACCAAGGAGTCATACAAAACCGCCGTCAACGCCTACGCGCGGTTTCTTGGCATCACCACAGGCCGGAAAGCCCGGAAGAGGCGGAAAAAACCCGCCGCCCCCGGAATGGCCTATACAAACGGCAGGGTGACCCAGATTATTGGCGCTGTTGTCGATGTGCGCTTCGGCGACCGGTTGCCGGAGATTCTGAACGCGCTTGAGACCGATAACAACGGCAAGCGTCTGGTTCTCGAGGTCGCCCAGCACCTGGGCGAAAACACTGTCCGCGCGATTGCCATGGACGCGACCGAGGGCCTCGTGCGCGGGCAGGAGGTCATCGATACCGGCGGGCCAATCACCGTGCCGGTCGGCAGCGCCACCTTGGGCCGTATCCTCAATGTGGTCGGCGAACCGGTGGACGAAGGCGGCGATGTGGTGGCCGAGGAACGCCGCCCCATCCACCGGCCCGCGCCCGAATTTGCCGAACAGGCCACCAGTGCCGAGATTCTGGTGACCGGCATCAAGGTGGTGGACCTTCTGGCCCCCTATTCCAAGGGCGGCAAGGTTGGCCTTTTCGGCGGGGCCGGGGTGGGCAAGACGGTGCTCATTCAGGAACTGATCAACAATATCGCCAAGGTGCATTCGGGCTTTTCGGTGTTCGCCGGTGTCGGCGAGCGGACCCGCGAAGGCAATGACCTCTATCACGAGATGATCGATTCCGGGGTCATCAAGCCGGATAACCTGTCGGAATCGCAGGTGGCGCTGGTCTATGGCCAGATGAATGAGCCGCCGGGCGCACGGGCGCGGGTCGGGCTGACCGGCCTGACCCTTGCCGAACAGTTCCGCGACCAGTCAGGCACCGACGTTCTGTTTTTCGTCGATAACATCTTCCGCTTTACCCAGGCCGGGTCTGAGGTCTCGGCGCTTCTGGGCCGGATTCCTTCGGCGGTGGGCTATCAGCCGACACTCGCCACCGACATGGGCGCGTTGCAGGAGCGCATCACCTCGACCAAGGCAGGGTCGATCACCTCGGTGCAGGCGATCTATGTGCCGGCGGACGACCTGACAGACCCGGCACCCGCGACCTCATTTGCCCATCTTGACGCCACCACCGTGCTGTCGCGCGCAATATCGGAACTGGGCATCTATCCGGCGGTTGATCCGCTCGATTCCACCAGCCGCATTCTCGACCCGGCAATCGTCGGCGAAGAGCATTATCAGGTGGCCCGTGATGTGCAGGGCATCCTGCAACGCTACAAGTCCTTGCAGGACATCATCGCCATTCTCGGCATGGATGAGCTGTCTGAGGAGGACAAGCTGGTGGTGGCCCGCGCGCGCAAGATTCAGCGCTTCCTCAGCCAGCCGTTCGATGTGGCGAAGGTGTTTACCGGCTCTGAGGGGGTGCAGGTGCCGCTTGAGGAAACGATTCGCTCTTTCAGGGCGGTTGTGGCCGGGGAATATGACCACCTGCCCGAGGGGGCCTTTTACATGGTTGGCGGCATCGACGAGGTGGTGGCCAAGGCCGAGAAAATGGCCGCTGCCGCCGCCTGAAGGAGGGGCTGATGTCCGATATGTTCCAGTTTGATCTGGTCTCGCCCGAGCAGAGGCTGGCGTCGTTCGGGGCGACGGCGGTGCGCCTGCCCGCGGCTGAGGGCGAAATGACGGTCATGGCCGGTCATGCGCCGGTCATCTCGACCCTGCGGCCGGGCGTGGTGCGTATTGAGGGCGGCGAGAGCGGGGAATATGTGATCACCGGCGGCTTTGTTGAGATCGGCGAGGGCGGGGTTGCGGTGCTGGCCGAACGCGCCTGGCGGCGGGGGGATGACTGGCGCGGGGATGTGCAGGCGGTGCTGGATCAGGTGAGCGCCGGGCGGGACAGTGCCGCGCCCGCCGGGGACGGGGACCGGGACGCCACGGACCTGCTGATCGCCGATCTGGGGGCGTTGCTGAAAAAGACCTCTGCATAACAGCCAAGCCGGGCAGCGCCTGCCGGGGGGCAGGCAGGCGCTGCACGGCGCAAGCGCCGGGCGGGGTATTGGGTGGCGATACAC
>JPPB01000332.1 GCA_001483205.1 alpha proteobacterium 3107 | reverse complement strand
TATGGGCTTTATGGCAAGATCATCGCCAATATAGACTGTCGGGAAAAGCGCCCGCCCAGGCAGGCGGCTGCCCGGCTGCGCCATTATGCAGAGGTCTTCGGGACGGTGACGGCATTGTAACCCCTGCCACACCTTGGCCGCGCCGCAGCCCCCTTACCCCGCGCGGCTGATCACCTCGGCCCCGTTATGCACCAGCCGGGTTGACCACGGGATCGGGTTGCGCAGCGCATGATGAGCCATGCACGCGCCTTCGGCCTCGTTCAGCAGCGCCGCAATGCGCTCCGCCGGTTCCGGGCTGTCGATGATGACATGGGTTTCGACATGGGTGGTCTCGCCCTCGGTGGTATGGCCAAGCTCCCGCATCGTGCCGAGATTTGTCCTGAACCGCACCCGCTGCTCCAGTTTCAGGCTGTCCACCCGGATGCCGCGCGCGGTCAGGATGTCGGTCAGGTGGGTCATCAGGCAGAACCCGATCCCGGCGCAGAAAAAGGCAAGCGGTGGCGGCGCGGTGTCGTCCCCGACCGGCGGCTGTTCGTCGCAATACAGCCGCACCGGGCTGAAACCCGGGATGCTGACCTGAACGGTGCCGGTCTTTTTCTGGCGATTGCTGGCCTCGGCGGTCAGGTTGACCTCGAAATTGAGCGGCTCCGGCGGGCGGGATTTGCGGAACGGGCCGGGGGTGAAGTGCTGCGGGGCAGGGGGGCCGTCGGCGCGCTCACCGACGTGATAGGGGTGCGGGTCCGGCATGGGGGTTGCTCCGTTCGGGTTCGTTGACGGGGCCGATTAGAGACCCGCGCCCGGCCCTGTCAAGGCGTCCCGGCCCCCGAAACCCTATTCATCCGGCGGAATCAGGCCAAGGCCGCGCAGATAGATGCCGATGCCGGTCTCCAGCAGGCTTTCGGGCGGAAAGGGCGATCCGGCACCGGGGGCGTTGCGGGCAAACAACTCGACAACCCCGTGGCTCATCGCCTGAATATGGGCGCTGAACATCCCGGCGGGCGGGCGTCGGGCGGCCGGTATCTGGCGCGACAGGTCTTCGGCGGCGCGCTCCAGCACCCCCATCGCCCGGTGTGCGGCGCGGGCAAGCTCGGGCGCACTGTTGACCGACAGGCCGCTTTCAAACATCGCCATATAATGACCGGGATGCCGCTGTGCGAAGGCCAGATAAGCCCTGCCGGTGGCCTCAAACGCGGCAAGGGCCGAGGGCCGCCCGCCGTCATAGGCGTATTCCATCAGATCGGCGAAGATTTCATAGCCCTGACGGGCGGCCTCGGCAATCAGCTCTTCGCGACCGGCAAAGTGGCGATAGACGGCGGCGGGGGTGACGCCCGCGCTCTTGGCCGCTTCTGACAGGGTGAAACCGGCAGGCCCCTTTTCCCGGATCAGGTCAAGCGCCGCTTCGACCAACGCCTCGCGCAGGTTGCCATGGTGATAGCCGCGCCGCTTAGACATGCCAGATTTCAGGGCCGCCGCAGATACGCGCATCCGGCAGAGAGGCCACGCCCGGGTCTTTGCCCGCATAATCGATCCGGCTCAGCACCCGGCGGATCGCGGCAATCCGGGCGCGGCGCTTGTCCTCGGCGCGCACCACGGTCCAGGGGGCGGCGGCGCTATGGCCTTTTTGCAGCGTCTCGGCGATGGCGGCGGTATAGGCGTCCCACCTGTCCAGCCCCTCAACATCGATCCGGCTGAGCTTCCACTGCTTCAGCGGGTCGGATTCGCGTTTCAGAAAGCGGCGCAGTTGCTCGGCCTGCCCCACATTCAGCCAAAGTTTGATCAGATGGATGCCTTCGCCCGCCACCATCGCCTCAAATTCCGGCAACTGGTCAAAGAAACGCGCCCGCTGCTTTGGGTCGCAAAAGCCGAACACATGTTCGACCACGCCGCGGTTATACCAGGAGCGGTCAAACAGCGTGATCTCCCCCCCGGCGGGCAGGTGGTTGATATAGCGCTGAAAATACCACTGGCTTTGTTCCCGCTCTGTCGGTTCCGACAGCGCCGCAACACGGGCGATGCGCGGGTTGAGGTTCATGCGAATGCGGGAAATCACCCCGCCCTTGCCCGCCGCGTCGCGCCCCTCGAACACAATGGCAACCCGCGCACCGCTTTCCCTGACCCAGCTTTGCAGCTTGACCAGCTCGATCTGCAAGGCGGCCATGGTGGTTTTGTAGGTCTTTCGGTCGAGCCGTCTGCGATAGGGATAGTGGGGGTGCAGGATGTCATTCTTACCCGCGGCCCGGATCGCCGCGCGGATGTCGGCAGGGGCACGGGTGGCGAAAAAATCACTGATCGCGCCGTCATAGGGCAGGGGCATCAGGTGGTCCTCCGGGTCTGAACGGGTCTGCCGGGGGGATCATACACCGATTTCGCCGATCTCGAACGGGGTGGACTGGTAAATCTCGTTGATCCAGTTGCCATAGAGCAGATGCGCATGGCTGCGCCAACGGTTCTGTGGCGTGGCCGTCGGGTCATCATCAGGATAATAGTTCATCGGAACATTGATTTGCACGCCGTTTTTGATGTCACGGTCATATTCTTGTTTCAGCGTCCCGCTGTCATATTCAAAGTGGTTGAAGACATAGAGCGCCCGATGGCCCGTGTCTTCTATCAGGCAGGGGCCGACCTCATCTGACCCCAGAAGCGTGATCAGGCCGGTAACCGCGTCGATTTCCGGTTGCCGCATTTCCGTCCAGCGGCTGACCGGGATCACGCAATCATCTGAAAACCCCCGCAGATAGGGCGAGGCCGGGGCAAGGTTGCGGTGCCGGAAACAGCCGAATGCCTTGGCGTCCAGCATGTGTTTCTGCACCCCGTGAAGATGGTTGATCATCGCCATGCCGCCCCAGCAGACGCCAAAGGTGGAATGCACATGGGTGCGGGTCCAGTCGAAAACCCGGCGCAGTTCATCCCAATAGGTGACGGCCTCAAACGGCAGATGCTCGATCGGCGCGCCGGTGATGATCAGGCCGTCGAATTTCTGATCCGAAATGGCGCTGAACGGCTGATAGAACGTCTCCATATGCGCGGCGGCGGTGTTTCGGGTTTCATGCCCGCTCATCCGGATCAGCGACAATTCGATCTGAAGCGGGGTTGCGCCGATCAGCCGGGCGAATTGGATTTCGGTCTGAATTTTCATCGGCATCAGGTTGAGCAGGCCGATCCGCAGCGGGCGAATATCCTGTCGCGCGGCGCGGCCTTCGCCCATGACCATCACGCCCTCGCTGGCCAGAACGTCAAAGGCCGGCAGGGTAGAGGGCAGCTTGATCGGCATGGGTCGGGACTCCGCGCTTTGGGACAACCTGCATAAGGCAATGCTTAACGATGCTCAAGCGCGCGGGCGATAAGGGCGATAAAGTCGTCGGAACTCCGCACAGCGGCGATCTCTTCGGCCTTCACCGAAACACCCCGGTTGCGCGCCATTGCCCGATAGCGCGGCTGTCTGTCCTCAAGCGCGCGGGCATAGGCAAAGCGCATGAAGTCATCAGGGTCGGCGGTATCCTCGGTTAAACTGTTGCTGTCAAGATATTCCCGCCAAAGGGTTTTTACTCTTTCAGGGCGGTAATACATCGGCTTGGGCGCGCGGGCAAAGCGCCGGATCAGCTCTTCGGTATGCTGCCCGGACCCCTCGATCCACACCGGAAGCAGACAGTCCGAGAGCGCCCCCAGCACCGGGTCCGCCGGGTCATCCGGGTTGACGATCTCGCAAATCGAGCCGCTGCTGTCACAGATGAAATGATCATATCCGTAGAGCGCACGGGCGCGGTCGATGAAATGCTTCGTATCCAGCATCGCGCTGATTTCGGCCTGTTGATGCAATGCCTGACGGCGCATGTATTCGGCAAAGGGCAGGGCACCTTTGGCCGTCGGTCCGGGTTTGCCCAGATAGGTCGAAAGCGGCGAGAGGTTGTTGAAGGTGATGTTAGAGCGGATATGAACCGAATCTGAGAGCAACAGATCGCGCAGCAGCGGCACCTTCATCGCCTCGCGCTTGAAGTTGTCGGCGATGTGTTCGCCCAAATAGCGGGTGCCGATGCGGTAATCGACCGAATAGTGGAACCAGTCACCGTTGCCGCGCAGGATGTCGGAAACATGGGTCTTGCCAAGGCCGGACATGCCGAACAGCATGACGCGCCGTGTCGGGGCCGACAGCCAGTCACGCGCGGTTTCATAGAGCATGGTTGTTCTACCTTTGGGCCACCCGGGGCTTGGTAACCAGTGGGCAGGCGGGCGTCAAACGGGAAAACGGCGGCGGGGTGGTTGTTAGCGATGTGTATATGCAAAGATCGCATAATATATATTATGTAAATTATCTTGATAGGCGTATCTGGCGCTTCAACGTAAGATATGTTTTTGAATCAACATGTTCAAACCCATACCTCACCTAAACCCCCAATCAGAAATCAAGGTCCGCATAATGGCTCGGCGGCGGAAAGCCAGGCGCCTGATCGGCCAGAATGGACCGGAAAGCGGGCCGCGACTTCACCTTGGCATACCAGTCCCGAACCACCTCTGACCGGTTCCAGTCCACATCCGAAATGTAGTCAAGCGCCGACAGATGCGCGGCAGCGGCGAAATCGGCCAGCGTCATCACATCCCCGGCCAGCCAGCGCCGCCGGTCAAGCAACCCGGCCATATAGTCGAGATGGAACTTGATCGCCCTTGCCCCGGCCTTGACATTGGAACTGTCGGGATAACCCGCGCCGGTCAGCTTGCGGTTCACCCGCTCATAGAGCAGTTTTGATGTGACTTGCCGGTGGAACGTGTCATCGAACCAGCCAACCAGCCGCCGGGTCTCGAAACGCGCTGCGGGTGACGCAGGCAGCAACGCGGGTTCCGGGTATTTCTCTTCCAGATACTCGCAGATGGCGGCGCTTTCGGCCATGGTCATGCCGTCCATCTTCAGCACCGGCACCTTGCCCGCCGGATTGCGGCGCAGAAATTCCGGGTCGCGCTCCCAATAACGTTCTTCGATCAGCTCCACCTCGATTTTCTTCTCGGCCAGACACAGCCGGACCTTGCGGCAAAACGGGGAAAGCGGAACGTGATACAACCGATTCATGGCGGGCCTCGATCAGCGGTTTTCGCCCTGTTTGCCGCGAAGCCGGGCCAAGATCAACCACCGAAACAGTCTGCGCGCCCGTCAATGCGGATCGTTTCCGCGCCGTCAAGAATGGCCCGCGCCCGGCGGCGCACAAATGGCGTCGGGGCAGAGGCCGAACGGGTCTTCGGGTTGGGCAGCACCGCCGCCAGACGCGCGGCCTGAAGCGCCGACAGCCCGGCGGCGGGGGTGCCGAAAGCGTGTTCTGCCGCTGCCTCAATGCCAAAGACGCCCTCGCCAAATTCGGCCACGTTCAGATAAACTTCCAGAATCCGGCGCTTGGTCCAGAAGAGTTCGACAAGTGGCGTCAGGCCCGCCTCCAGCAGCTTGCGGAACCAACTGCGGCCCTGCCACAGATAGACATTCTTGGTGGTCTGCTGGGAAATGGTCGAGCCGCCCCGCCCGGCCCCGTCAGCAATCGCCGCCCGGATCGCGGACATGTCAAACCCCCAGTGCAGGCAGAAATTCGCGTCTTCCGCCGCAACCATGGCCGCGGGCACATGGAGCGGCAGGTCGTCAATGGCAACCCAGGCGCGGCGGATGCCCCCCAACCGATAGCTTTCCGTCAGCATGTAAGGCGTGACCGGCGGGGCGACGAAGGCCGGGATCAGCGTCAGCGGAACGGCGATGAGGCACAGGGCCACCGCGCCGCACCGCGCCCATTTCCACAGCCACCGGAACAGGCGGCGAAGGGGCGCGCCCCCCCTGCCCTTACCGCGCCGTTTCCGTTTTGCGGGTGTTCTGTTGCTCTTTTGCGCCACGCCGCACATAGCCATGAGTGGCCCCCCCGGTCAAGCCGCCATGGGGCGCGCGCAACAAACGCCCCGCATCTGCCCCCTGCCCCCTGTAACCCCGCCCGCTTTTGCTGTAGGGACAGGGGCATGGATTGGGACAAGCTCAGAATCTTTCACGCGGTGGCCGATGCGGGCAGCCTCACCCATGCGGGCGAGACGCTCGGCCTGTCGCAATCGGCGGTCAGCCGCCAGATCAGGGCGCTGGAGGAAAGCCTGAACGCGACCCTGTTCCACCGCCATGCGCGCGGGCTGATTCTGACCGAACAGGGCGAGTTGTTGTTTGACGCCGCCACCGCCATGGACAAGCGCCTGAACGCCGCCGCCGCGCGCATCCGCGATTCAGAGGAAAAGGTTTTCGGCGATTTGCGGATCACCACCACAACCGGCTTTGGCCTGCTGTGGCTTGCGCCCCGAATCGGGCGGTTCCACACCTGCTACCCGGATGTGCGGGTTGACCTGATGCTGAAAGAGCGGGTGCTTGACCTGCCGATGCGCGAAGCCGACATTGCCATCCGCATGAAAGAGCCGAGCCAGGCCGACCTGATCCGCAAGCGGTTGATGTCGGTGCGGATGAAGCTCTATGCCACCCGCGCCTATCTGGAGGCCAAGGGCACCCCGCAAAACGAGGCAGACCTGTCGCAACACCGGCTTTTGTGTCAGCATGTCGGTTCTGCCCAGGTCTCTGCCGGGGCGCATTTCGTCAAGCGCCTGCTGAGCTACAACATTTCCCCCACCATGACCGTCAACAACTATTACGGTGTCCTGCAAGGGGTCATTCACGATCTGGGCATCGGCGTTCTGCCCGATTACGTCACCCAGGATGTCGAGGGTCTGGTCGAGGTGCTGCCCGGCCTTGAATCCCACGAGATACCGGTCTATCTCGCCTATCCGTCAGAGCTGCGCCAGTCCCGGCGCATTGCTGCTTTCCGTGATTTCGTGCAGGAAGAGATTGTTCTCTATCGCCGTGCTCGCCGCGATGCGGCAAAGGGCTGAGCCACCCTATGCGGCAGGCGCATGGTAGAGTTGCAAAATTGCCATGCCTTCTCTCTTGCAACTGCGGGGCCGTTTGAATAAATGGGAAGTCGAAGGTGATGAACGATTGTTCTCATCCCCTTCTCCTCCCTGTTGGACTTTGGCCGAGCTTTGTGCTCGGCCTTTTTTTTTCGGGCAATTCGGGCAAGGGGGGCCGAAAGACCTTCTGCATAAAGACCTCTGCATAAGGCTGTATCGCCCCCCAAATGCTCCGCCCGGCGCTTGCGCCGGGCAGCGCCTG
>JPPB01000331.1 GCA_001483205.1 alpha proteobacterium 3107 | reverse complement strand
GGAGAGTTGTTCCTGGATGCCCTGAAGATGGTCATCATCCCGCTCATCGTCGCCGCGGTCATCAGCGCATCGCGGTCGGGGTATTCGATGATGTTCATTTGCCGATCTCCCGCCATCTGCGCCCGTCCCGGTGCAACAGCATCAGCGAATCGTCCGGTCCGGCCCCGCCGGGGTCATATGCTACCGGCGCGTCGCCGCGGGCCTCCCATGCGGCGATGATCGGGTCGGTCCAGGCCCAGGCGGCTTCGACCTCATCCCCGCGCATGAACAGCGTCTGGTTGCCCCGGATCACATCCATAATCAGCCGTTCATAGGCATCCGGGATGTCGATGCCCTTCGGCCCCAGTGCCTCGGCGAAACTCATGTCAAGCGGCACATCGATCAGGCGCATCCCGCCGGGGCCGGGTTCTTTGATCGTCACCCGCAGGTCCATGCCCTCATCCGGTTGCAGCCGGATAACCAGCACATTTCCGCGCCGTGGCCCGCGCGGGCCGAAAATCGAATGGGGCGGATCCTTGAACACCACCGCAATCTCGGAAACACGCGCGCGCAGGCGCTTGCCGGTGCGCAGATAGAACGGCGTTCCCTTCCAGCGCCAGTTGGACAGGTGGCATTTGAGGGCGACGAAGCTCTCTGTTGTGCTGCTCGGGTTCTCTGCCTCGTCGCGATAACAGGCCGCGCCGCCGCCAGCCCGGTATTGCCCGCGCACGATCTCGGCAGGCGCAACCGGGTCAAGTGCGCGGATGACTTTCAGCTTTTCGTCCCGCACCGCGTCGGGGTCGAATATGCTCGGCGGTTCCATCGCGGTCAGGCACAAAAGCTGCATCAGGTGATTCTGCACCATGTCCCGAACCGCGCCAGAGCGGTCATAATACGGCCCCCGCCCGTCAATGCCGACGGTTTCCGCCACGGTTATCTGGATGTGATCAACATATTGGGCGTTCCAAAGCGGCTCGAACAGCATGTTGCCAAAGCGCACGGCCATCAGGTTCTGCACCGTTTCCTTGCCCAGATAATGGTCAATGCGGTAAATCCGGTGTTCGTCGAACGACCCGGCCAGAACCGCGTTCAGTTCCCGCGCTGACCGCAAATCCCTGCCAAAGGGCTTTTCGACCACGATGCGGGCGCTGTCGCCGACCAGCCCGTGATCATGCAGCCGCCCGGCGATTGGCGCAAAAAGCTGTGGCCCGACCGAAAAATAGAAGGCCCTGATCACATCGGCGCGCAACATCGCCTGCAAGTTCTGCCAGCCCTTGTCTTCGGTCGCATCAAGCGGCGTGTAGTCAATCGCCGACAGAAAACCGGCCAGCATGTCCGCGCTGATCTTGTCTTTCGGCACATGCTGCCGGATGGCGTCCTGCACCACGGCACGAAAGGCATCGCGGCCCATATCGCTGCGCGCTGCACCGATGATCCGGGCGCTTTCGGGCATCTGACCGGCATGGAACAGCCGATAGAGCGCGGGCAGGATTTTCCGCCGGGCCAGATCGCCGGTCGCGCCGATGATCACGAGGTCGAAATTCTCGACCGGGATTATTCTGGAAACCATCGTCTCTTTCCTGTCCGTAACGGGTCCGCGCCACAGAGCGCCACTATCGTCTGCCCCAAGGGGGGTGTCAGAGCCGGGGCCTATGCTTCCAGCTCGGCATCCCAATACAGGAAGTCGATCCAGCTTTCATGCTGAAAATTGGGCGGGAATTTCCGGCCCATATTCTGCAATTCATGCACCGAGGGCCGCCGGGGTGGTTTGCGCAGGCGCATCCGGGCCTGGCGCAGCGACCGCGACCCCTTGTGCAGGTTGCAGGACGAACAGGCGGCGACGACATTTTCCCAGCTTGTGACGCCCCCGGCAGAGCGCGGGATGACATGATCAAAGGTCAGTTCGCCGGTCGCGCCGCAATACTGGCATTGGAACGCATCCCGCAGGAACAGGTTGAACCGGGTGAATGCCACCCGTCTTTTCGGTTTCACATATTCCCTGAGCACGACGACCGAGGGGATGCGGAGCTCTACCGACGGGCTGCGCACCACCTGATCATATTCGGCGACGATGACCACCCGGTCCAGAAACGCCGCCTTGACCGCTTCCTGCCATGGCCAGAGGGACAGCGGATAATAGGACAGCGGGCGATAGTCGGCGTTCAGGACCAGCGCCGGATGGCGGCGCAGGTTCTGCGGGTCATGGGTAAAATGGGTTCTGAAATCTCCGTCCATTGCGCCACGGCTCCGTGTCTGTTCTGTGTCCTGCCCTCTGTTCGGGGCGGAAAGACCCACCACCTGCATGTGGATAACTATATATCGGGCCGCCATCTGGCAAGCCCCCATGATCTGTGAGGAGCCGGGGCGGTGAGTCCGGGCACTCCGGCGGGGCGCGCCGCACGCCTCATTGAGAGGCAGCGTTTTGTCACAGACAATCGGGCGCAAATCGTGGATAAGGGCCATGACCCCGCCGGAAACCGACAATTTCCGGCGCGCGGTGTCACGGGTGATGCGCAACAAACCGAAAGGAAAACGGATGAAAATCGGATTTGTCGGTCTTGGCAATATGGGCGCGCCGATGGCCCGGAACCTCGCCGCCGCCGGGCATCAGATCACCGGTTTTGATCCGGTCGCCCCTTGCCCGACAGGCGTCACCCCGGCCCGGAACGGCGCAGAGGCCGCTGCCGGGGCAGAGGTCGTCATCACCATGCTGCCTTCCGGCCCGATCCTGCGCGACGTGGCCGCGGGTCTTCATGGCGCGATGACGGCGGGCGCGGTGCATCTGGATTGCTCGACGGTGGATGTCGAAAGCGCGCAGGCGGTGGCACAGGCGGCGACAGGTGCCGGGTTGCAGGCGCTTGATGCCCCTGTCTCCGGCGGCGTCGGGGGCGCGCAGGCGGGAACGCTGACCTTCATGGCGGGCGGGCCGCAGGCGGCGTTCGACAAGGCCGCGCCGCTCTTCGCCGTCATGGGGCAAAAGGCAGTTCTGTGCGGCGGCCCCGGCATGGGACAGGCGGCGAAAATCTGCAACAACATGATCCTTGGCGTCACCATGATCGGCACCTGCGAGGCATTCGCGCTTGCCGACAGGCTGGGGCTTGACCGGCAGGCGATGTTCGATGTGGTTTCGACCTCTTCCGGGTCAAGCTGGACGATGACCGCCTATTGCCCGGCACCCGGTGTCGGCCCGGACAGCCCCGCCGACAACGACTATCGGCCCGGATTTGCCGCCGAGCTGATGCTGAAGGATTTGCGGCTGGCGCAGCAGGCGGCAGAAGCGGCGGGTGCCGACACCCCATTGGGGGAAGCGGCGCGCGACCTCTATGCCCGGTTTGTCGGGGCCGGGGGCGGAGAGGGCCGCGATTTCAGCGCCATGCTGCCGTGGTTTGAGGGCCGCAGGCGGCGGGGGTGAGGGGAATGAAGGCGCGCGACAGGCCTGTAAGCCTGCCACTCACCCTTTCACCACCTTGTTGCAGCTTTACGCCGATATGCCGGATAGCGTATGTGGTTCGTCAATGTTCTCTTGATGTTCTCTTGTCAGTATGGCACAGAGATTCCCAAAGCAGAAAACAGGGAGAGAGCGGATGAATTACACTGATCTGCGCGACCGGACCGGGTTGAACACGCTTGGGGGTGAATCGTCTTTCCGTTTCATAGACCTGTTCGCCGGGATCGGCGGTTTGCGACGCGCTTTTGATACGCAAACCGGCATAGGGGGTGAGTGCGTCTTTACCTCGGAATGGGACAAATACGCCCGCATCACCTATGCGGATAACTATGACGAACCCGAAGACGAAATTGCCGGTGATATTACCCGGATCAGCGAGACCGAGATTCCGCAGCATGAAGTCTTGCTGGCGGGTTTCCCCTGCCAACCCTTTTCGATTGCCGGTGTGTCGAAAAAGAACGCCCTGAAACGCCCGCACGGGTTTGCCTGCGAAGATCAGGGCAACCTGTTCTTTGATGTGGCGCGCATCGTCAAACACCATCGCCCGAAGGCGATCCTGCTTGAGAATGTCCGCAACCTCGCAAACCATGACAAGGGGCGCACGTTTCGCGTCATTCGCCGGACGCTGGAAGAAGACCTGAAATATGACATCTTCCCGATGATCCTTGATGCCAGGTCGTGGGTGCCGCAGCACCGGGAACGCATCTTCATCGTCGGTTTCCCGCGTGAGCGTGGCATCAAGGACTTTTCGCTGGAATCACTCAGGAAACGCGATCCGCTGAGCGGCCCCAAACTATCCACGATTTTGCACCCCGAGGACGGAACGGAAAAAGCCGAGAAGCCCTTCACGACCGGTCCGAAAGCCAGAGTGTCGGGCAAATACGTTCTGACCGAACACCTGTGGAATTATCTGCAACGCTATGCCGAAAAGCACCGCGCGGCTGGCAATGGTTTCGGGTTTGGTCTGAACGACCCGGACGATGTGGCCAGAACATTGTCCGCCCGCTACTACAAGGACGGATCTGAAATCCTGATCCGCCGCCCCGATGGCCCGCCACGTCGCCTTACGCCTCGCGAATGCGCCAGGTTGATGGGCTTCGACAAGCCAGGGGAAAGAAAGTTCAGGATTACGGTTTCGGACACACAGGCATACAAGCAGTTTGGCAATGCGGTTGTGCCACCCGTAGCAACGGATGTGGCGTGTTTGATGTTGCCGCATATTGCCGAGGTTGCGGACGTGGCTGAGGCAGCAAGGGAGGCGCTGGACGAAGTTGCCTGACGTTCACGACCAGGAAACGAGAAGCCGCAACATGGCGGCTGTCAGGGCACGCGACACAAAGCCCGAGAGGTTATTGCGCTCTGCCCTGCATCGTGCGGGTTACCGGTTTCGGTTACATGCGTCACTGCCTGGTAAGCCGGACCTGGCGTTGACAAAATATCGCGCGACAGTATTCGTTCATGGTTGCTTCTGGCACATGCACGATTGCCCCCGGTTCAAACAGCCCGGCGGCGAAAATACAGAGTTCTGGCGGGCAAAGCTGGCCCGCAATGCCGAGCGTGACCGGGAAGTGACAAGCGAGATTCTGGCGGCCGGCTGGCGGCAGCTTGTAGTCTGGGAGTGTGCGCTGGTCGGGAAAGGGCGGCTTGACTTGGCCACGGTTGTTGCCGGAATTGGCGCATGGCTCAAGTCCGGCGCAGAAACCGGCGAGATCGCCGGAGATTTTGACTGAAGGGGGGCATAATGGACCTTACGGATTGGTTGGATGAACACGCAGAAGGGTGGTTCTGGTTTGTGAAACGTCTTTCCGGCAACGACACGTTGGCCAACGGTTCGCATCAGGCCGGATTCTATATTCCCAAGCTGGTCTTCTTTCGCCTGTTCCCTTCGCTGAAGCAGCATAGCCATGACAACGCCGACACATGGTTTGACCTGACGATTGACAGCCATCCCGACGTGCGAAAAGCCCGGGGAGTCTGGTATAATGACAAACTGCGCGGCAGGACGCGGGATGAATGCCGTGTCACCAATCTGGGCGGCGCTCAATCAGCGCTTCTTGATCCCGACAGCACTGGCGCACTGACGATCTTTGCCTTCCGGCAACCCGATGGCAGCGACGCCGACACCTGCAATGTATGGGTCTGCCGGGACGAGCTCGAAGAGGACTTTGTTGAGCGCAGAATCGGGCCGGTTGAGCCGGGGCGCTGGATCACATGGCCCCCTGACGGCGGCTTGCTCGCACTCCTGCAAACCCCTGTCCGCACCGATTGCCGGTTGGCGCGGCATGAATTGCCCCCGGAGTGGCTGGTCAGATTTCCGAGCGGCGAAGAGATTACCCGCAAGGTGATTGAGCTGCGCCCGGACAGCCAAATGACGGTGGACAAGCGCCTGTTGCGCCGCCGCGACTGCGAGTTTGAGCTTTTTCAGTCACTGGAAGAGGCCGTAGAGCTTCCCAATGTTCAGGCAGGCTTCACAACCATCGCTGACTTCCTCAAAACCGCCCAAACCGTCCTGCAACGCCGCAAAGCCCGCTCCGGCAGGTCGCTGGAATTGCACATACGCGAAATCCTGACAGAGGAGAATTTTCAGGAAAATCAGGATTTTACCTATCAGCCAAAGGCCGGGAACAAACCTGACTTCCTGTTCCCTAATGAGGCCGCCTATACAGATCCGTCGTTCCCTCGGGAACGAGTCCGGATGCTGGCGGTAAAAACCACAATCAAGGATCGCTGGCGGCAGGTGACGGAGGAATGCGACGACCTGCCGGTGCGTCACCTTCTGACCTTGCAGGAAGGGGTGTCGGAAGCACAGTTCAGGCTGATTATGAATGCCGGGATTCGCCTTGTCGTGCCAAAGGCGCAGATCGCGAAATACGCCAAAAGCATTCGCCCGCATGTGCTGAGCGTCGAGGCATTCATGGCGGACGTTCGGACTGCGTGATATTCTGGTGCCGCAGGGGAGGATTGAACTCCCGACCTCACCCTTACCAAGGGTGCGCTCTGCCACTGAGCTACTGCGGCGGACCGCGGGGAGCGCGCCGCTCTGCCGCGTGGCGGGTGATTAGCCCTGATCGGCAGGTGACGCAAGCGCAATCTGGACCCTTCGCGCGCCCTGGGTTACTAGAGCCCCCATGAGCAACAAACCCGCAGACGAACACCCGGCAAAACCGGCCCCCGACAACCGGCGCGACCGCCTGAAAGCGGCCCTGAAGGCAAACATGGCCCGGCGCAAGGCCCAGGCACAAGAGCGGGCGCGGCAACAGCCCCCCGGCGACACCACGCAGGAACGGGACAGGTAGATGGATTCGATCATCGTCACGGGCGGCGCGGCCCTGTCCGGCCAAATCCCGATCTCGGGGGCCAAGAATGCGTGTCTGGCGCTGATGCCGGCGACACTGCTCTCTGATGAGCCGCTGACGCTCACCAACGCCCCGCGCCTGTCGGACATCGCCACCATGACGCTGCTGCTGCAATCGCTGGGGGCAGAGGTGTCTTCGCTTCAGGACGGCAAGGTTCTGATCCTGTCCGGCCACGACCTGCACAACCATGTCGCCGATTATGACATCGTGCGCAAGATGCGCGCCTCGAACCTGGTTCTGGGGCCGATGGTTGCGCGCTACGGACATGCGGTGGTGTCCCTGCCCGGCGGCTGCGCCATCGGCGCGCGCCCGATGGACCTGCATATTCACGGGCTGGAGGCATTGGGGGCCGAGATTGACCTGAAAGACGGGTATCTGCACGCAAAGGCCCCCCGTGGGCTGAAAGGGGCGGTGATTGAACTCGCCTTT
>JPPB01000330.1 GCA_001483205.1 alpha proteobacterium 3107 | reverse complement strand
CTTCGGGTCGTCCCGGTCCTGATAATCGCCGGTGAGCGAGGCGAACTCCCTGCGCCCGAGGGCTTGCAGGGCGCACAGGCGCCAGTTTTGCTGATCAAACAGGGTCGGGTCGGCCTGACCATAGACGAACGGATAGCGGTAGGCCTCCCATCCCGGTGGCTTTTCCACCTGCCGGGTGCCGGAAAACCGCTGGCCGATGACGCGGGGCCAGTCCACGGTATCCCGCGCGCGGCCTGCGGGAATTTCTGGCGGCGGCGGCGCGGTTTTTGAGACGTAATAGCCGGAGCGCCCGGCAGAGGTCAGATAATCGTCGGCGATCAGTTCGGTATAGGCGAGCGTGACCGTCAGGCGGCTGATCCGCAGGTGGCGGGCGAGTTTCCGGGTCGAGGGCATTTTTTCGCCGGGCCGGAAGCGCCCCGACAGGATGCCTTCGGCCACCATCTGCTGAATCTGGCTTTGCAGCGTGCCTTCGGACCGGGGGTCGAGAAAGAATGTTTCCTCGGAGATGGCCATGGGCAGAGCATAATCCGGCGTGACGCCGGGCGCAATCGGGGGGGTGGGGGAAAGCGGGGCGCGCCCCGCCCCGCCCCATTGAAGGGTGAGGGCCGTCCCGGAAACGGTCCGGTGGATCGTTTCAGGGCCGAACGGGCAAAACCCTATGACGGCGCGGCCCTGTCTTGCAACCGGGCGGGATAAGGTCTGGGGTTTGGAATCAAAATCTGGTCGTCAGGCTATACCTCACCCGGTCCGGGCCAGGCCCTTCGCCTCACCCGAACACCCGCCCCAGCGCCACATCCACCGCCTCAGTGATCCGGTCGATGTCATCAGCCGTCGCGATCAGCGCGGGCGAAAAGCACAGCGTGTTGTTCCGCTCCGGAACCGAGCGGTTGGTCGCGCCGATAATCACCCCCTGCGCGCCGCACTCGGCCAGCACCTGCTGCACACGCTTCTCTTCCGCCGGTTCCTTCGTCACCCGGTCGGCAACCAGTTCGGCCCCCAGAAACAACCCCTTGCCGCGCACATCACCGATGACCTTGTGCTTTTCCATCAGCCCCCGCAGGTTGGCCATCATCCGCGCGCCCATGGCCGTGCAGTTCTCAAGCAGCCCCTCATCCTCGATGATGCGCATATTTTCCAGCGCCGCCGCCGGACCCGCCGTGCAGCCGCCAAAGGTGGAAATATCGCGGAAATAGTTCAGCGGATCGTCGGCATCATCCTTGAACATGTCGAACACGTCCTCGGTTGTCACCATACAGGCGATGGCGGCATAGCCCGAGGCAACCCCCTTGGCCATGGTCACGAAATCGGGCCGGATGCCGTAATGCTGATACCCGAACCACGCGCCGGTGCGCCCGATGCCGCAGACCACCTCGTCAATATGCAGCAGAATGTCGTATTTGCGGCAAATCTCCTGCACCCGCTCCCAATACCCGGCGGGGGCCTCGATCACGCCGCCGCCTGCGGTCACCGGCTCCAGACAGAGCAGGCCGACAGTCTCGGGGCCTTCGCGCAGGATCACCGCCTCAATCGCATCGGCTGCGGCCTGCCCGAATGCCTCGCCGGACAGCGCCTCCAGCCCCAGCTCGTGCTTGCGGTATTCCATGCAGTGGGGGACGCGGATGAAGTCCGGCGCAAAGGGGCCGTATTGCGCGTTGCGCTGGTCCTGCCCCCCGGCGGACATGGTGGCCAGGGTCGAGCCGTGATAATCGCGGTCGCGATAGAGGATTTTGGTCTTTTTGCCGCCATAGCGTTTGTGGGCGATCTGGCGCACCATCTTGAACGCTTTTTCGTTCGCCTCGGAACCGGAATTGGTGTAGTAGACGCGGCTCATCCCCGGCATCTTGCCGATCAGCCGTTCGGCAAACCGCGCGCCGGGGACGGAACCGGCGGACTGGGCGAAATAGCAGATTTTCATCAACTGGTCATAGACGGCGCGGGCAATGGATTCGCGCCCGTAGCCGACATTGACGGTCCAGACCCCGCCCGAGAGGGCGTCGATAAATTCCTTGCCGTGCTGGTCCCAGACCCGCAGCCCCTTGCCCTCGACGATGACGCGGGGGTCGCCGGTCTCGAACGGCTTATGCTGGGTCAGGTGGTGCCAGACATGCGCCTTGTCGGCTTCGACGACCATTGACAGGTCATTCCGGGAATAGCTGGTGTCCATGGCGGGTCTCCTTTCGGGCAAGGCGCGAAGAATCACGGGGTGCGGGGGCTGTATACACCCGACCGGGGCAAGTCTGCGCCCGAAAGCAAGGTTTCGTTAGGGCCAGATTCGGACAGCCGGTAAGGCCAGGGTGCGCCGTCCGGGACAGGTTGGCCACCGATGCGCCAATATGCAGAGGTCTTTACAAAGGGTCAATCCCGCCCTTGTCAGAGCGCATTCCCGCGCTATGCTGCACCGATGCAAAGGGAATGCTGCGGTGCGGAAAAACAAGCTCAAAGCCGCCTACACCGAAATCACCGCCGAGGCGGGGATCGAAACGGCGCTTCATGGCGGGCGGGCGAAATGCCTGCAACGGCTGATCCGGCTTGACATGCCGGTGCCGCGCACGCTGGCGCTTTCCTTTGACGCCGTGCATGAGGTCGCCCAAGGCCGCCCGCTTGATACCCGCGGGATGCTGGCGGCATTCGGGGACGGGCCGCTGGTCTCTGTCCGGCCCAGTTCAGAAGACCCGGACTGGGGCGGACCGGGGGCAATCCTCAATATCGGTATGAACGATGCCCGCCATGCGGCCCTGTCGGAAACCATCGGGGCAGAGGCGGCCAGCGCGCTCTATGTCCGCTTCATACAGGCCTATGCGGTCCATGTCGCGCGGCTCGATTCCGATGGGTTCGGGGGGGGAGAGGCCGCGCCCGCCGAGGCCCTGCCGGGGCTGTTGGAAACCTATCAGGAGGAAACCGATGAGCCGTTCCCCCAAGACCCGGCGCGCCAGTTGGCCGATGTGCTGCGCGCGATGGCGCGGGCCTGGGAAGGCACCAGCGCCCGGCTGCTGAGACAGGCCAGGGGTGCCCCCGCCGACGCCGGGCTGGGCCTTGTGGTGCAACGCATGGCGCTGGGGATCGGCAATGGCGAAAGCGGCTCCGGCGTTATCCAGTTTATCGACGAACAGACCGGCGCGCACCTGATCAAGGGGCGCTATCTGAGCCAGAGTCAGGGCCGCGACGCGCTGATCGACCGCTCCAAAGCGCTGTTCCTGACCCGTGATGAGCGCGGCGCGTCGATGGAAGAAGGCTGTCCCGACCATTTCCGCGCCCTTGTCGGGTATGGCGAAACCTGCCGGACGCGCCTGCGCGAGGAAATGCAGATCGAGTTCACCATCGAGGACGGCAGCCTGTATATTCTGGACGCGGTGCGTGTGCAGCGCAGTGCGCGCGCAGGCGTGCGGGTGGCGGTGGCGCTGGCCGAGGACGGGATCATCACCCGGCAAGAGGCGCTGATGCGGGTCGAGCCGCGCGCTCTGGCGGACCTGCTGCACAAGCAGGTTGATCCCGACAGCCCGCGCGACCCGATCCTGCGCGGCCTTGCCGCCAGCCCCGGCGCGGCGCGCGGGCGGGTGGTGTTTTCGGCGATGGCGGCGCTGGCCAGCGATGCGCGGGGCGAGCCGTGTGTGCTGGTCCGTCACGAAACCGCGCCCGAGGACATTCGCGGGATGCACGCGGCGAGTGCGGTTCTGACCGAGCGCGGCGGCATGTCGAGCCATGCGGCGGTGATTGCGCGCGGGCTGGGCCTGCCGTGCATCGTCGGCGTTTCAGATATGAGCCTTGATGTCCGGGACAAGCGGCTGTCTGCCCCGGACGGGCGGATCTTTTGCGAAGGCGACATGATCACCATTGACGGCTCTTCGGGCGAGGTTCTGGCCGGGGAGGCAAAGCTGCTGGAACCGGCGCTTGACGGCTGGTTCAAGAAACTGCTGAGCTGGGCCGATACCGCGCGCGACATCGGCGTCCGGGCGAACGCGGACACCCCGGCGGATGCGCGCACCGCCCGGATGTTCAGGTCAGACGGTATCGGGCTGTGCCGGACCGAACATATGTTCTTTGAGGATGACCGCCTGACGGTGATGCGAGAGATGATCTTTGCCGATACGTCCGAGGACCGAGCGGCGGCGCTGGAACGCCTTTTGCCCATGCAGAGAACCGATTTTATCGAGCTGTTTGAGATTATGCAGGGCAGGCCGGTCTGTATCCGCCTGTTCGACCCGCCCCTGCACGAATTTCTGCCCCATTCGCGCGAGGGGATGCGAGAGATCGCCGCCGCACTTGATCTGCCGATGTCCGATGTCACCCGGCGGGTTGAGGCGCTGGCCGAGTTCAACCCGATGCTGGGGCTGCGCGGGGTGCGTCTGGGCATCACCGTGCCCGAAATCTATGACATGCAGGCGCGGGCGATTTTCGAGGCGACGGTGGCGGTCGGGCGTCAGGGCACAGAGGTTGCGCCGGAAATTATGATCCCGCTGGTTTCGGCCCGGCGAGAGGTGGAGCTGGTCAAGGCGCGGGTGGATGCGGTTGCCTCTGCGGTTGCGGCGGCTGAGGGCGCGGAGTTCGGTTATCGCCTGGGGGTGATGGTCGAAACCCCGCGCGCCGCGCTTCGGGCCGGGGATATTTCGGTCAACTCGGCGTTTCTGAGCTTTGGCACCAATGACCTGACGCAGATGACCTATGGGCTGTCGCGGGACGATGCCGGGCGGTTTATGAATGATTATGTGAACAAGGAAGTCTACCCGGAAGACCCGTTCCATACGCTTGATGTCGAGGGGGTGGGGGAGTTGCTGAGAATCGGGGCAGAGCGGGGGCGGGAGAAGAAGGCCGATCTGATCCTGTCGATCTGTGGCGAGCACGGGGGGACGCCCGAATCGATCCGGTTCTGCCGCAGTGTCGGGTTTGATTATGTGTCCTGCTCTCCGTTCCGGGTGCCGGTGGCGCGGCTGGCGGCGGCCCGGCTGGCGATTGCCGATGCCGACGGGACGGGCGGGGAAGGCTGAGGGCAAAAACCTCTGCATGATGGCTCAGCCGGGCAGCCGCCTGCCTGGGCGGGCGCTTTTCCCGACAGTCCGTATTGGCGATGGTTTTGCCATAAAATCAAGACTCTGCAAAAGGTTGAGACGCTAAAAGCGCCTGCCGGGGGGCAGGCAGGCGCTGCCCAGGCAGTTCCGCCGGGCGGGACGGGGTGGTTGCCGATGCGCCACCATTCAAAGGGCTTTGAAAATTCATGTTGCCGGGGCGCAACACGGGGGTAGACGCAGGGGCAACTTTCCTCTATGGGACGCACCCATCGCGGCCATAGGGGGCGCGAACAGACTGCGGCGCGACCCGGGGGTGCTCTGAAAATGCGTTCGGAATTTGCATGGAGCCTGTTGCTGGCGGCTCTGATAACGCTTGGCACAGGCGCAAGGGCAGGGGAGACCGGTGCGTCGCCCGCTGACGGCACCTTTTCCGGCCAGTCTGCGGCGCTCTTCACGGCCCCCGCGCCGACAGAGGCCCGGCCCGCCGCGCCCGCAATCACCTATTCCAATCAGTGGCTTGACAGCCTGCCCGCCGCCGAGGGCGGGGATGACTTCGCCTGCCTGGCCGAAGCGCTCTATTTCGAGGCGCGCGGCGAACGGGTGCGCGGCCAGTTCGCGGTGGCAGAGGTGATTCTGAACCGGGTGGACAGCGCCCTCTATCCCGATACCGTCTGCGGCGTGGTCCATCAGGGCACAGGCAAACGCTATCGCTGTCAGTTCACCTATACCTGCGATGGTCAGAAAGAGATCATCCGCGAACAGCGCGCCTATAGCCGTGTCGCCAAAATCGCCCGGCTGATGCTGGACGGGGCCGGGCGCGACCTGACCGCCGGGGCCACCCATTATCACACCAATGCGGTCAGCCCGCGCTGGGCGCGCAGCTTTGCCCGCACCGCCACCATCGGGGCTCATCACTTCTATCGTCAGCCGGGCAGCCAGACCAAGGGTTAATAAGGGCTTGTATCGCCCCGGTTCAGCGCTATGACGGGCCAATGCGGGGGGGCAGGGTCCGGCATCCGGTGCCGCCCGCCGCCCCCCGCCGGAGCGCACCCCATGAGCAACGACATTCGCCTTGCCTTTTCGCACCCCTCGGAACGCGCGGCGGCCACCGCCCTGGCAACCCCGCGCGACCGGATTTCCCTGCGGGATCATATCGTCGAGACCGACATCGGGGCGTTTCAGTCCGAACGCGGCGCGATGCAGCGCATACAGTTCAACGTGGTGGTCGAAATTCAGCCGATACCGGGGCCGCTTGAGGATGATGTGGACAGGATCCTGTCCTATGACGCGATCACCGAGGCGATTGCCACCGAGCTGGCGGCAGAGCGGCACAATCTGCTGGAAACCCTGGCCGAGCGTATCGCTGACCGCATCCTGCGTGAGCCGCTGGCGATGCGGGTTTTCGTGCGGGTCGAAAAGCTCGACCGGGGGCCGGGGGCGCTTGGGGTCGAGATCGTGCGGGAGCGCACAAAGCCCCCCCTGCGGGGTATGGGGGCGCAGAAGAGAACCGGAGAGGCGCGCCCGCTGGTGTTCCGCCTGTCGAATGCGGCGATAGGGTCGGGCAATCTCGGGGCCTGGCTGGACGGGCTGGAGGCGTCGGGTCGCCCGGTCATTCTGTGCGTGGGGGTGCCGGATGACCTGCCGCCGCAATCGCCGGTTCCGGCGGCGCAACGGCGGATTGACCTGCTGGCGATGGAGCAAAACGCCTGGGTGCTGGCCGGGCGCGACAAGCGTTGCGTGGTGGTGGAGAGCCGGACGGAACTCGACTGGGGCATCAGGAACGGGCGGATCAGTGTCTGGGCACCGTCCAAGATCGTGCTTGATGCGACGGACGGGGCCGCTGCGGTTGTGCAGGAGCCGGGGGCGCTGATGACCTGGTTCGCGGCGCTGATGGGGGCGGAAGGCGTGATTGCGGTTGGTGCGGAGGATATGGGCTGACGGCGGGATTTTGGCTGTGCGGCGCGGCGGTGAAACGGGCCGGTGGACTGTTTTCGGGACGGGCCTCACCTCTCAATGGGGTGGGCGGTGCGTGCCCCTTGTCGGACCCGGCGCGGCTTTTCGGGCTGTTCATAGCCCGACAAATCGGGCCGGGGCTTATCCGCGGGTAAGGGTGAGGCTTATCCGCGGATAAGGACAGCATTGCTGACCTATTGGCCGGGCCGCCCCCCCCCGCACGGGCCGAGCGCGGCCTTCCGGGCCGGGCGCTGCCCTCTCTCTTGAAGTCCAGCCCT
>JPPB01000329.1 GCA_001483205.1 alpha proteobacterium 3107 | reverse complement strand
TTATGGCAAGACCATCGCCAATGTGGACCGTCACGAAAAGCGCCCGCCCAGGCAGGCGGCTGCCCGGCTTGGACAATATGCAGAGGCCCCTCTACCTCAACTGATGAACATGGGCGCTCTGCACCAGCCCGAAGGCCGCCATCAGCACCATCATCGCCGACCCGCCGTAAGAGACCAGCGGCAACGGGATGCCGACCACGGGCACCAGCCCCATCACCATCGATATGTTGACGGCAAAGAACAGAAACAGCATCCCCCCGATGCCCAGCGTCAGCAGCGCCGCAAACCGGTCCCGGTTGCGGACCGCCGAAACGATGCAGAAGACCAGGATCAGCGTATACAGCGACAACAGGAAAATGCCGCCCCTGAAGCCAAACTCCTCTGCCAGCGTGGTGAAGATGAAATCGGTATGCTTTTCGGGCAGGAAATTCAGCCGCGACTGGGTGCCCTGCATGAAGCCACGGCCCGCCCAACCGCCGGAGCCAAGCGCAATCTTGGACTGGGTGATGTGATACCCCGCGCCCAAAGGGTCGCTCGACGGGTCCAGAAACGTGTCGATGCGCCGGTATTGGTAATCCTGTAACACCTGCCAGTCGGTGCCGCGTGTCCTGAAGACGGCAGTGATCAGCCCCGCCCCGACCGCAATCACCGCCCCAAAGTAATGCAGGCTGACCCCCGCCGCAAACATCACCAGCCCGCCCCCGGCCACCAGCAGGATCGCGGTGCCCAGATCAGGCTGTCGCAGGACCAGAAGCGCCGGGATCAGAATCAGCACCAGCGGAATCAACACCCAGACCGGACGGGACACCTTGCGGATGTCCAGCCAGTCATAATAAGCGGCCAGCAGCATGATCAGGGCGATCTTGGCAGGTTCGGAAGGTTGCAGCCGCACGAAACCAAGGTCGATCCAGCGCTGCGCCCCCATGCCCGCCACGCCGAACCACTCCACCGCCACAAGCAGCGCCAGCGACCCCAGATAGGCAACCCCCGCCATATTGCGCCAGAACCATATCGGCGTCAGCCCGATGGCGATCATCGCGCCCACCCCGAAGGCAAAGCGCTTCATCTGCGGCATCGCCCAGCGGTTCGCATCGCCCCCCGCAACCGAATAGAGCATCAGAAAGCCGACCATGGCGATGGCGGTCAGCAGCAGGATGATCGGCCAGTTCATGCACAACAGCTTGCGCACAAGGCCGGTGGGAACGGACCTGACCCGGGATTCGAGATAGCTCATGCCCGTCCGCTCCGCCGTTCCAGGGTGGCCGGGTCGCGCAGGGGCAGGGTGTCCTGCATTTCACGCACCCGTTCCCGATCCTTTGCCGGGTAGGCGTTGAGCGGCGGATACCCGCCATGCAGCGCGTGCAACAGCACATCGCGGGCAATCGGGGCGGCGGCCCCCGAGCCGCTGCCGCCATGCTCGACCACGACGGAAACCGCGTATCTGGGGGCCTCAAACGGCGCGTAACAGATGAAAAGCGCATGGTCGCGGTGCTCCCACGGGACATCCTCGTTGCTGACCCGGACACTGCGCACCTGGCTGGTGCCGGTCTTGCCCGCCATGCGGAAGGCGTCGCCGATAATGCGGGAACCATAGGCGGTCCCCCGGCGGCTGTTGGACACGTCATAGAGCGCCTGCCGGACCCGGCGCAGCGTGTCCTCATCAAGGCCCAGCGGCGCGCCGCCAAGGACCGGCTGCTCGGCCCCGTTGATCGCCCGGACCAGCCTTGGAACCACCGCACGGCCAGAGGCAACACGGGCCGCCATCACCGCAAGTTGCAGCGGAGAGGCCAGCACATATCCCTGCCCGATAGAGGCGTTCAGCGTGTCGCCCACCCGCCAGTCTTCGCCGCGCGCGCCCTGTTTCCAGGCGCGGGTGGGGGCCAGCCCCGAATGCACCGCCGACATCGGCAGGTCGTATTTCCGGCCCAGCCCCAGCCGCACCGCCATTGCGCTGATCCGGTCAATGCCGACACGCTGGGCCAGATCGTAATAATAGACATCGCAGGATTGTTGCAGGCTGGTGTTCAGGTTCACATGCCCGTGGCCGCCGCTTTTCCAGCAATGAAAGCGCCGGTCGCCCAGTTGCAGATGGCCGGGGCACCAGACGGTTTCCTCGGGGCTGATGACGCCTGCCTCCAGTGCCGCCAGCGCCGTGACCAGCTTGAAGGTCGAGCCGGGCGGATAGGCCCCCTGAACCGCCTTGCCCGCAAGGGGGCGGTATTTGTTCAGGGTCAGGCCACGGTAATCGGCCAGCGAAATGCCGCGCACGAATTTGTTGGGGTCGAAGGACGGGGCTGATGCAGCGGTCAGGATGTCGCCGTTTTCCGTGTCCAGAACCACCGCCGCCGCGCTTTCGTCCCCAAGCCGGGCGAGGGTGAAATTCTGCAACCCGGTGTCCACGGTCAGTTGCAGCTCTGCACCGGGTTCGCCCTCTCTGCGCGCAAGCTCGCGCATCACCCGGCCACTGGCGTTGACCTCAATGCGGCGGTCGCCCGCCTTGCCGCGCAGCGTGTGTTCCATCCGGGCCTCGACGCCGCTCTTGCCGATCTGAAAGCGCGGAATTTGCAGCAGCGGGTCGGGGTCATCGAGCCGCTCAAGGTCATAATCGCTGACCGGGCCGACATAGCCCACCACATGGGCCATATCCGGGCCGACGGGATATTCGCGCGAATGCCCGATCTCGGTGGTGATGCCGGGCAGGGCGGGGGTGTTGACGGCAATCACCGCGACGCTTTCCCAGCTCAGACGTTCGGCGATGGTCACCGGCACGAACGGGCTGCGCCGGGCGATTTCCCTTCGCGTACGGGCTAGGTCTTCGTCGCTGAGCGGGATCAGCCGCGACAGGCGGCTTAACACCTGCTCCACATCGCCCGCGTCCTCTTTGACGATGATCACCTTGTAATTCTGCGCGTTCACCGCCAGTTGCAGGCCGTTGCGGTCAAAGATCAGCCCCCTGACCGGCGGCACCAGCTTATCGATCAGGCGGTTTTCCTCGGCCAGCCGCCGGTATCTGTCGGCCTGATTGACCTGAAGGTGGCGCATCCTCAGCGTCAGCACTCCGGCAAAGGCAAGCTGTGCCCCGCCCAGAAGCAACGCCCGGCGGGTGATCCGGCGGTGGCTTTCGGCGATGTCCCTCGGTGAATGTTTCACGTGGCCCCCCCCAGCCGGTCGGTTTCGTGCGGCGACGGCTTGCCGACCCTGAACACGACCCGAGAAACAAGGACAACCGCCGGATATGCCAGCACCGTTGCCGCGAACTGCATCAGGGACAACCCCGGCGGCGGCGGTCCGGCGAGTGTCAGGGTCAGAACCGCCCGGTTCGCCAGCAGCATGGCGAGCAGGACGGCGGCAACCAGAAACCACTCGGCCGGAAATGACGCATCCCGCATCAGCGTCGCCCGCCCACGCAGGAACTCCGCCCCCAGAACCGCGATGGAGGCGAACAACCCCGGTGGCCGGTGGAACAGAAAATCGCAGGCGAGGAAGACAAAGGCGATCAGCCACGCCGGAACAAAGGCCGGACGCCTGAGAACCCAGGCGAGTGTCAGGCACAGGATCAGGTCAGGCCCGGCCCAGCGCGACGGGGTGGTCTGAAGCGGCAGCAGACGGGCAAAGATCAGAACCGCCACGATGCACGGAAACAGCAGCCGGTAGAACCAGATGCGCAGGACGCCCGCATTAACCATCGCCGGCCTCTTGCAGTGCGGTGGTGTCGGGCGGTGTCTTTGGCGGCGTCCCCGTGGCGGTCTCCGGCGGCGGCGCGGCGGGGATCAGCAGGCCGCCGGTATCGCCGATGCGCTCGCTTTCCGGGCTGCGCAGAACGCGCAGGAACTCCAGCCGCTGATAGTCCGCCGCCAGCATCACCCGCAGCGCCTGATCGGGGCCTTGCGCGACCTGCCCCACCAGCAGCCCGGCAGGAAACACCCCCCCGTCGCCCGAGGTGATCACCCGGTCGCCGGGCCGGATGTTCTCCGGCGCTTCGGAAAGGTCCAGCCGGGGGGCGGCGGTGTTGTCGCCGGACAACAGGGCGGTCTGTCCGGTGGGCTGGATGCGCACCGGCACCCGGGCGCTCGAATCGGTCAGCAGGATGACCCGGGCGGTGTTCTGGCCAAGGCCCGAGATACGCCCGACAACGCCGATCCCGTCCATCGTCGCCCAGCCGTCACGGATACCGTCCCGCGCCCCCACATTCAGCAGGACCGACTGACGGAACGGTGAACCGCTGTCGGCCATCACCACACCGGTCACATGGGTCAGGCGCGGGTCAAGCTGCACATTGTTCAGCGCCAGAAGGCGCGCGTTCTTCTGCTCCAGTTGCAGGGCGGCCTCTTTCCACGCCTTCATTTGCTGCAATTCGCGCCGCAATTCCTGATTTTGCTCATAGACCCGCTGATAGCTCTCGAAATCGGTGATCATGTTCGCGATGCCGGTCACCGGCCCCGCCGCCCAGCCAAAGCCCGGCGTCACCTGGTCAATCACCCGGGCGCGAAAACGCTCCATGCGCGGGCTGTCGATGCGCCCGGCCACAAACACCGCCAACAGCGCAACAACGATCATCCCGGTCAGGATGCGCCGGATCGGGCGGGTATAGGCGTCGCCTTTCTTGCGGTCTGTGGCCATGGCACCGCGCTCATGCCGTCAGGGGTCAGCTATCATAGTCTATCACATGGTGAAGCTGCTTTTCGTATTCCAGCGCCTTGCCGGTGCCGATCGCCACGCAGTCCAGCGAATTATCCGCAACAGAGATCGCCAGCCCGGTCTGTTCGCGCAGCGCCAGATCCAGCTCGCTCAGCAATGCGCCGCCGCCGGTCAGCATGACGCCACGGTCCACGATGTCGGCGGCAAGGTCGGGCGGGGTTGCCTCCAGCGCGGTGATCACCGCCTCGCATATCTGCTGCACCGGTTCGGCCAGCGCCTCGGCCAGTTGCGCCTGATTGATCTCGGCCTCTTTCGGCACACCGTTCAGCAGGTCACGGCCCCTTATGTGCATTGACGTGCCGCGCCCGTCATCGGGCATCCGCGCCGTGCCGACCGTCGTCTTGGCCCGCTCAGCGGTGGTTTCCCCGATCAGCAGGTTTTGCTGGCGGCGCAGATAGCTGATAATGGCCTCGTCCATCCGGTCACCGCCGACGCGGACCGACTGAGCATAAACGATGTCGCCCAAGCTGAGCACCGCGACCTCGGTGGTGCCGCCGCCGATGTCCACGACCATCGAGCCGGTGGGATTGGTGATCGGCATCCCCGCCCCGATAGCCGCGGCAATCGGCTCGGCGATCAGACCGGCGCGCCGCGCACCCGCCGACAGCACCGACTGACGGATGGCACGTTTCTCGACCGGGGTCGCGCCATGGGGCACACAGACGATGATCTTGGGTTTCGAGAAGGTCGAGCGTTTATGCACCTTGCGGATGAAATGCTTGATCATTTCCTCGGCAGTGTCGAAATCGGCGATCACCCCTTCGCGCATCGGGCGGATGGCCTGGATCGAGCCGGGGGTGCGGCCCAGCATCATCTTGGCGTCTTCGCCGATGGCCAGCACTTTCTTCGCGCCGTCCTTGACGTGATAGGCGACGACCGAGGGTTCGTTGAGGATAATGCCGCGCCCCTTGACATAGACCAGCGTGTTCGCCGTGCCGAGGTCAATCGCCATGTCGGACGAAAAGATGCCGCCGAGTCCGTTAAACATCCGATGCCGTGTCCTTGCCTTGGTGTGCCTGCTCTGGTGCGCGTACCGGGCCGTGAGCGGATCGCGTTCCGTGCGGCGTTCCGTTCGGGCCACTGATGTTATGGGCCGATGGCGCGCGACAGTAAAGGGCGCTTGGGCATAATCGGCCCTGTGCGGGTGTTTATTTGCGGTGATGCGGGGGAATTGGGGGGATCGCGCGGTTTTCATGGGGCCTTTGCGTGATGGCCGGGCGCTGTTATCGCTTTTGTTGTGCAGCGCATGAAACCATCCCCCTTACACCCTGCCCGAAAATCGGCCATAAGCCGGGGCAAATGCGATTCTGACCGGACCCGCCCGCCATGCACGACATCAAAGCCATCCGTGAAAACCCCGAAGCCTTTGACGCGGCAATGGCGCGGCGGGGCTTGTCCGGTGTCTCGGCGCAGGTGCTGGCGGTTGATGGGGATCGCCGCAACCTGATCAATGCCGCCGAGATGCAGCAATCGGAAAGAAACGCGGTTGCAAAGGCCATCGGTGAAGCGGTCGCACGGGGGGACACGGCGAACGCGGACATGCTCAAGGAATCGGCGCAGGGGCAAAAAAATCATCTTGCCGAACTGGAACGACAAGCGAAAGAAAAAGACGCCGAGCTGCGCGACCTTCTCATGGGCCTGCCGAACGCCCCCCATGACGATGTGCCCGACGGCACCGATGAGGCCGATAACGTCGAAATTCGCCGCCGGGGAACCCCCCGCGCCTTCACCTTCCGGCCGCAAGAGCACTACCGGCTGCCCGCGATGCAGGACGGGCTGGATTTCAAAACCGCCGCCAAACTCTCCGGCGCGCGCTTTGTGGTGATGTCGGGGGCCGTCGCCCGCCTGCACCGCGCGCTCGCCCAGTTCATGCTTGATGTCCATGTGAACGAAAACGGCCTGACAGAAACCTGGACCCCGGTTCTGGCGCGCGAGGACATGATGTTTGGCACCGGGCAGTTGCCGAAATTCGGCGGTGACAGCTATCAGACCCGCGAAGGCTGGTGGCTGATCCCCACCGCCGAGGTGACGCTGACCAATATCGTCAATGGCTGTATCGTCGCAGAGGATTACCTGCCCCGCCGCTATGTCGCCCATACCCAGTGTTTCCGGTCTGAGGCCGGAAGCGCGGGCAAGGACACCGGCGGGATGCTGCGCCAGCACCAGTTCGAGAAGGTCGAGATGGTGTCGGTTACCCACCCGGATCATTCCGAGGCGGAGCACGCGCGCATGACCCGTTGCGCCGAGGACATTCTGGAGCGGCTCGCCCTGCCCTACCGCACGGTGACGCTCTGTGTGGGGGATTTGGGTTTCGGCGCGCGCCGCACCCATGACATCGAGGTCTGGCTGCCCGGTCAGAACACCTATCGCGAGATCAGCTCGGTCTCGACCTGCGGGGATTTTCAGGCGCGGCGGATGAATGCGCGGTTCAGACCGGCGCAGGGCGGCAGGCCGGAGTTCGTGCATACGCTGAACGGATCCGGGCTGGCGGTCGGGCGCACCCTGATCGCGGTTGTGGAGAACGGGCAGGAAGAGGACGGCTCTGTCACCCTGCCCGAGGCGCTGCGCCCGTGGTTGGGGG
>JPPB01000328.1 GCA_001483205.1 alpha proteobacterium 3107 | reverse complement strand
CGGCGAGGGGGCGGGCGCGGCCTGAGCGGGCCATTCCGCCGGTCCATGGCAGGAATGTGCCGGGCCGGGCCTTATCCGCGGGTAAGGTCGAGGCTTATCCGCGGATAAGGGCAGCATCGCTGACCTATTGGCCGGGCCGGACGGACGGGTTGATTGTCTATGAATTGTTATAACATGACAATATAAATGGATCACAAAAACCTCTGCATAAGGGTGCATCGCCCCCAATGCCCTGCCCGGCTCAAGCCATTACACAGGGGCCTTCCGCCTCAGTTCACGCGCATCACGGCAGAGGCCGGCGCGATCGCCATGCTGGCCGCACGTTCCTGCAAGACCCACTCCATCATCGCCCGCACCGACTCCGGATACATATGCCCCACCATCACCACATGGCCCTGTTGCTGGGCGCGAAAGGCGGCACGGTCCAGGTATCTGTGGATGGTCGGCGGTGCCTGCCGTTCATCGTCGAAAATGCGGAACGCCAGCGCCGACGGCACATTATCGCGCTGCGCCAGCGGGCCGGTGGCGTCCAGCCCCCTGCCATAGCCGATCAGCCCGTGACCGGACCGCGCCAGAATCGACACCAGTTGACGGGTCAGGATATGGTTGTTCCCGAACCCGCCTTCGGGCAGGTCAAGCACCCCGACCGCACCGGGAATGACCGCTGTGGCGCTCTCAAACGCGACTTCCATATCGGCGGGCGTGGCCCCGTCGGGCAGGGACAGCAGCAACAGCACCTCATGCCCCGCCGCCCGATAGGCCGCCGCCCGCTCGCCCGCCTCGGGGGTTGAGGCATCAAGCGCAATGGTCAGCGGAAAGCCAAGGCCCCCGGCGGCCCCCGGCGGCAACGCCCCATCAGGCGTGTCAATCAGGATGATCGCATAAAGCGGCTTGCCCTCGCGGTTCTCAAACGAAACCGCGTTCTGTTCCAGCGCGTTGCCGGGGGGGATGCGGGTTTCGGGCAGGGCCTCGGCAACCTGTTCCTGTTCCGCTGTCTCTGTCTCCGCCACGTCGCCGCCGTCCTCTGCAAGCTCCGGCAGGCTGTCCGTGGTCACATCCGGCAAGAGTTCAGCGACTTCCGCCGCTTCCGGGGTTTCGGCCAGCCCGTCATCGGACACAGCGGTGTCATCCTCCGGCGCGGCGGCACCATCCTGCCCGGCCCCCGGTGTCAGCCGTGGCGGGCGGTCGGTTTCGATCTCCGGCGCTTCGATCCCGGCAGGGGCCTGTGGCACCACGGCAACGGCAAGCCGGGACTGGCCCACCCCGCTTTCCTCGGTCAACGCAGGCGCGGCCTCGGCGGTTTCAGGCGCATTCAGGGCGGCCTCGGGGTTGTCGATCTCGGGGGCATCGGCGGATCGCCGATTGGGGGCGGGCGCGACATTGGCGATATTGATCTCTGCCGGTGGCAGGGCGGGCGTTTCCGTCCGCGATGACGCACCGCCCGCGTCCCCCGGACCCGTGCCCCCCGCAGGCAACTCTGCCGACAACAAATAGGCCGCTGCGCCAAACGCACCGAAAACCGTGCCCCAGATCATCCCAGACAAAAAACCGCGCGCCACAGTCTCCTCCGTCCGTATTGCCCTGTATTGACGTGTTCGCGTCAGGTCGGCTCTTGACCCCCGGCGCGCTCTCTGACCATGTATAACCTGACTGACGCCGGGGATCACCCCTAATTTGGAAAGCCGCCCGATATGCTGCTGCTGATCGACAACTATGACAGCTTTACCTACAATCTGGTGCATTATCTGGGCGAATTGGGCACAGAGGTCGTCGTGCGCCGCAACGATGCGCTGGATGTGCAGGCGGCGATGGGGATGCGCCCCGATGCGATCCTGCTGTCGCCCGGCCCCTGCGACCCGGCACAGGCCGGTATCTGCCTGGCCCTGACCGGGGCAGCGGCAGAGGTCCGCACACCGCTGATGGGGGTTTGCCTGGGCCATCAGGCGATTGGCGAGGCCTTCGGCGGCAGGGTCGTGCGCTGTCACGAAATCGTCCATGGCAAGATGGGGGTGATTCATCACGACGGCACGGGGGTGTTTTCCGGCCTGCCCTCGCCTTTTCAGGCGACCCGCTATCACTCTCTGGTGGTCGAACGCGACAGCCTGCCCGAGTGTCTGCGGGTCAACGCCTGGCTTGAGGACGGCACGATCATGGGGATCAGGCACGAAACCCTGCCCGTTCACGGGGTGCAGTTTCACCCCGAATCCATTGCCTCAGAGCACGGCCACGCCCTGCTGAAGAACTTTCTTGATCTGGTGGGAGAACCGGCATGAGCGACGCCCTCAAGCCCCTGATCCATGCGGCGGCCAGCCGCCCGCTGACCCGCGAAGAGGCAGAACGGGCCTTTGGGATTCTGTTCGACGGCACGGCGACGCCCGCCCAGACCGGCGGCTTTCTGATGGCGCTGAGGGCAAGGGGGGAAACGGTGGGCGAATACGCCGCTGCTGCCTCGGTCATGCGGGACAGGTGCCGCAAGGTGAACGCGCCAGCGGGGGCCATCGACATCGTGGGCACCGGCGGCGACGGCAGGGGCACGCTTAATATCTCGACCGCCGCTGCGTTCGTGACCGCGGGCGCAGGCGTGGTGGTGGCCAAGCACGGCAACCGTAATCTCAGCTCAAAATCCGGGGCGGCGGATGTGCAGACCGAACTGGGCATCAATGTGATGGTCGGCCCCGAGGTCGTGGAACGCGCCCTGAAAGAGGCCGGGATCGGCTTTATGATGGCCCCCATGCACCACCCGGCCATGGCCCATGTCATGCCCGCCCGCGTTGAACTGGGGACGCGGACGATTTTCAACATCCTTGGCCCCCTGAGCAACCCGGCGGGTGTCCGGCGACAGTTGACCGGCGCGTTCAGCCCCGACCTGATCCGCCCGATGGCCGAGACGCTGCGCGCCCTTGGGTCGGACCGGGCGTGGCTGGTCCATGGCGCGGACGGCACCGATGAGCTGTCCATCGTCGGCGCAAGCCGGGTGGTCATGCTTGAGGATGACCGGATCAGAGAGCAGGAAATCCACCCAGAGGACGCGGGCCTGCCCGAACATCCGTTTGAGGCGATCATCGGGGACACCCCCGCACATAACGCGCAGGCGCTGCGGGCGCTTCTGGACGGGGCAAAATCCGCCTATCGGGATGCGGTGCTGCTGAATGCCGCCGCCGCGCTGGTGGTGGCCGGGGCCGCCGCTGATCTGCCCACCGGGGCCGGGATGGCCGCCGAATCGATTGATTCGGGCGCGGCGCGGGCGCGGCTGGAAAAACTCGCCGCTGTTACTTCCGGGGCGGCGTGATGCCGGGCGCGGTCCCCTTCCGGCCACCGGGCGCATGGGCGGCGCTGCCGTTCTTTGCCCAAACCCTGCCCGCAATCGGGGCAGCCCTGGCACAGGAGACCCGCCGGGTCTTGCCCCCGCCCGACGAAACCTTCTCTGCCCTTGAACTGACACCGCCGCAGGACGTGCGGGTGGTTATCCTCGGGCAAGACCCGTATCCGACCCCCGGCCATGCCCACGGGCTTGCGTTTTCGGTTGCCCCGGATGTCACCCCCCTGCCCCGGTCTCTTGCCAATATCTTCAAAGAGTTGCAGGCGGATATTGGCGCGCGCCCGCCAAACGGAGACCTGCGCGGCTGGGCCCGGCAGGGGGTTCTGCTGCTGAACACGGCGCTGAGTGTTCCCGCAGGCAGGGCAGGCGGCCATGCCGGGCTGGGCTGGCAGGAACTGGCGTGGCAGGTTCTGGATCTGGTCTCAGAACGCGCCACCGCTTTCGTGCTGTGGGGAGCACAGGCACGGGCGCAGGCGCGCCACATTCGCCCCCATGACGACCACCTGATCATCACCACCGCCCATCCCTCGCCGCTGTCCGCACGGCGCGGCTTTTTCGGCTCCCGCCCGTTCTCGCAGGTCAATCGCTGGCTGGCGGCGCGCGGGCAACACCCCATCGACTGGGCATTGCAGGCAGACATGACATGACCACAACCATTCTGGATCAGATAAAGGCCCGCAAGCTGGCCGAGGTGCAGGGGCGCAAGGCCACCCGCCCGCTGGCCGGGGTCGAGGCCATGGCACGCGCCGCCCCTGCCCCGCGCGGTTTTGCCGCCGCGCTGTGGCGGGCGACGCGGACCGGCTATGGCCTGATTGCCGAGATCAAAAAGGCCAGCCCGTCGCGGGGGGTGATCCGCGCCGATTTCGACCCGCCCGCCCTGGCGCGGGCCTATCAGGACGGCGGCGCAACCTGCCTGTCGGTGCTGACCGACGGCCCCGGCTTTCAGGGGGCCGATGGCTTTCTGACCGGGGCACGGGCGGCGACGCGCCTGCCGGTCCTGCGCAAGGATTTCCTCTATGACCCCTATCAGGTGGCAGAGGCCCGCGCGCTCCATGCCGATTGCATCCTGATTATCATGGCGAGCGTGTCGGACATGCAGGCGGGCGAGCTGGAAGACGCCGCCATCGGCTGGGGGATGGATGCGCTGATCGAGGTTCACGACGAGGGCGAACTCGACCGGGCGGCGCGGCTGAAATCCCCCCTTCTGGGCGTGAACAATCGTGATCTGAGGACTTTCAGGACTGATCTTGGGGTCACCCGCCGCCTGTCCCGGCGCGCGCCCCCCGGTCGTCTGGTGATCAGTGAAAGCGGCCTTGGCACCGGGGATGACCTCGCGGAGATGGCCCGCCACGATGTCCGGGCGTTTCTGATCGGCGAGAGCCTGATGCGCGCGCCGGATGTGGCCGCCGCCACCCGACGCCTGCTTGCCGCGCCGGTCGCGCCTGTCACGCCGGTCATGCCACCCACAGGACAAGAGGCCCGATGATGCCCGATCTGACCCATTTCGACCGCTCCGGTGCCGCCCGTATGGTGGACGTGTCGGGCAAACCTGTAACTGATCGCGTTGCCGTCGCCGAGGGTTACGTGAAGATGCAGGCGGAAACCCTTGATATTATTATGAAAGAAAAGGTCGGAAAGGGCGATGTGCTCGGCGTTGCCCGGCTCGCGGGCATTATGGGGGCGAAGCGCACCGCTGATCTGGTGCCGCTCTGCCACCCCCTGCCGATTGCCGCAATCTCGCTGGAGCTTGCGCCCGACGACACCCTGCCCGGCCTGCGGCTGACGGCGACGGTCAGGACCACCGGGCGAACCGGGGTCGAAATGGAAGCGCTTACATCGGTCAGTATCGCCGCGCTGACCGTCTATGACATGCTGAAGGCTGCGGATCGCAGCATGGAGATCGGCGGCATCCGGCTGGCGCTGAAAGAGGGCGGAAAGTCGGGCCGCTATGAGGCGCGGCGATGATCTGTTCCTTTACGTTCCGCCGTTCTGACCCCGCACCGGCCCCGATCCCGCCCGGTCGTAAGACCGGGCCGCGCCGACCCGCCCCCCACGGGGCGGCGCGTTGCGCCCCCCCGAGCGGGCCGGTCGCGGCCCTAAGTGCCTGTCCCGCAGGGGCCGGCGGGTCACCGCAAAACCATCTGCTGCCAGGGCCGCAAGCGCCGGGCGGGACGGGTTGGCAGCCGATGCGCCATCATTCAGAGGTCTTATATGAGGCGCGGGGATGATCAGCACTGCTGAGGCGCTCAAACGCGCCCTCGAACTGGTCGCGCCGCTCGGGGCCGAGGATGTGCCGCTGACCGGGGCCGCCGGGCGCGTCCTGGCGCGGGACGTGATGGCCCCCCGCGACCAACCCCCGTTCGCGGCCTCTGCCATGGACGGCTATGCGCTTGCCGGTCCCCCGCCCCGGCCCGGCGACACCTTCCGCCTGATCGGTCAATCCGTCGCCGGCAAGGCCTTTCCCGGCACCCTTCAGCCGGGCGAGGCGGTGCGCATCCTGACCGGCGCGCCGGTGCCGACGGGGGCCGACCGGGTGGTCATTCAGGAACACATCTCCCGCACCGACAACATGATAAAGGTGCGGCAACCCCCTGACGAAAAACCCTATATCCGCCCCAGAGGGGATGACTTCCGCACCGGGGACACCCTCACCGCACCGCGCCGCCTCACCCCCGCCGACATCGCCCTTCTGGCGGCGATGAACGTCGCAGAGGTGCCTGTCACCCGCCGCCCGGACGTGGCGGTGCTCTCGGTCGGTGACGAGCTGATCATGCCCGGCGCGGACCCCGACCCGGACCGGATCATCGCCTCAAACGGCTTTGGCCTCAAGGCGTTACTGGAGGCGGCAGGCGCGGATGTGCGGCTGTTGCCCGTCACCGCCGACACCGCCCGCGCCTTACGCGACGGGTTTGGCCTCGCCCGTGGCGCGGACCTGATCGTCACCAGCGGCGGCGCATCGGTGGGGGACCGCGATCTGGTGGCGCAGGTGGCGGCAGAGATCGGCATGAGGCGCGCCTTTCACGGGGTGACGATGCGCCCCGGCAAGCCGCTGATGGCGGGCAGGTTGGCGGCAAGCGCGATGATTGGCCTGCCGGGAAACCCTGTCTCGGCAATGGTTTGCGGGCATATCTTCGTGCTGCCGATGGTCGAGCGGATGCTGGGCCTGCCCTATCGGAGCCGCTGCCGCACCGCGCCACTGGCCCGTGCCCTGGGTGCCAACGGCCCGCGCGAACACTACATGCGGGGGCGGATTGACGGCGGGGAACTGACCGCCTTTGCCCGGCAGGACAGCGCGCTGTTGTCGGTGCTGAGCCGGGCGAATGCGTTGATTGTCCGCCCGCCGGATGACCCGGCGCGACAGGCGGGTGAGGTGGCGGCGTATATCCCGGTGTGAGCGGTCTGCGGGGGGCTGTTGAATGACAGCGCCGTTTGTGGCAGGAAAACGCGGGTGACCCGGCAAAAGGCAGGGCCGGGAACAGGGGAGGAAAGACCATGAAAGCGAAGATGATGACTCTGGCGGCGGGGCTGGCCGCGCTGCTGCTGACCGGCGGGCAGGCCACAGCAACCGATTGCGGCAGGTGGAATACTCCATACTTTTTCAGAGGAGCAAGCACTGAGGATGTTCAGACCTGTCTGAACGCAGGTGCCGACCCAAACGCCCGCAGCAAGAACGGTGTGACGCCCCTGCACTCGGCGGCGTCAGGCAACGAAAACCCGGCGGTCATTCAGGCCCTGATTGACGCCGGGGCCGACCTCGAAGCGCGCAACGAGGGCGGTATCACGCCCTTGCACGGGGCGGCGGCAGTCAATGAGAACCCGGCGGTGATTGAGGCCCTGCTTGACGCAGGCGCGGACCTCGAAGCGCGCACCGAGGGCGGTTGGACGCCCCTGCACGGGGCGGCGTTTTACAACGAGTACCCGGCGGTTATTAGGGTGTAGACCTATAATTAGTTTTATGCTTCAATGACGGAAACCGCAGCACAGGAGGGTTTCATG
>JPPB01000327.1 GCA_001483205.1 alpha proteobacterium 3107 | reverse complement strand
CAAAAATATCGCCAATTTGGACTGTCGTGAAAAGCGCCCGCCCAGGCAGGCGGCTGCCCGGCTCGGCCATTATGCAAAGATATTTACAGAGGGCTTGCCGGCGCCATGTGTCGATCTGTCTCACCGGACGTATTTATATTGCCCGTAAAATACAGATGATATAGGTGTTTACCCACAACCGACTCCGGGAGACAGACCATGATCACCGCCACCGAAAATCCCCCGACAACACCCAACTGGGTTCAGGCTTTTGATCGGTGTCGCGGGTGGATACGGCGGGGCATCGCGGATTTTCGCCACCGTCCCCTGCTCGGCCTGGCCTATGGGGCTGGTTTCTTTCTCGCCAGCTATATCGTGATCGCGCTGCTCTGGGTCAGCGGGCTGGCCTGGATGCTGCTTCCGGCGCTCGCCGGGGCTATTCTGGTCGGCCCGGTTCTGGCGGTCGGGCTGTATCAGGAAGCGCGCCGCATCCGCTATGGCCGCCGCTGCCCGGTCGCCTCGCCCGGACAGTTTGCCATCGTCGGGGCAATCCTGATGGTCCTGCTGCTGACATGGTTTCGCACGGCAACCGTTCTTTATGCGCTCTTTTTCGGGCTGCGGCCTTTCCCCGGATTTGCCGAGACACTCAGCACGGTATTGCTGACCCACGAAGGTCTGATCCTGCTGGTCGTCGGCACGCTGGTCGGGGGGCTGTTCGCCGCGCTGACCCTCGCGGTTTCGTTCTTTTCGGTGCCGATGCTGGTGGACCGGGAAACCGACGCATTCTCGGCAATGGGGCTGAGCTTTTCCGCCTGCACGCACAACTTCCGCACTGCGGTTGCCTGGGGCGCTGTTGTCACGTTTGCCCTTGTGGTTGGTGTTGCAACCGGGCTGCTGGCGATGATCGTGATCTTTCCTCTGCTCGGATATGCCACCTGGCACGCATATGATGACCTGTTCGGCGCGGCAGAGCAGGGATGACCTCTGCATAAGGGTGTATCGGTGGCCAACCTGTCCCGCCCGGTCGCAAGACCGGGCAGCTCCTGCCTGCCCCCCGGCAGGCGCTTTGAACGCCTCAACCTGTTGCTGCGTATGGACTTTATGGGGAGACCATTGCCAATTTAGAATGTCGGAAAAAGCGCCCGCCCAGGCAGGCGGCTGCCCGGTTTGACCAATATGCAGAAGACTTTTCCCGGCAATGCACCTGAAACGCCAGGGCTTACCTCAGCGGCACATCGTCATCATCATCGAGAATGCGGTAGCGGTCCCCTTCGGGATCATCGAATTGCCCCGTTCGCAGGCACCATCTGAACGCCAGCAGAAAGACACCCCCCAGGAACAGCGCCACCGGTATCAGATAAAGCAACGCGGTCATCTGAGCGGCCTCATCCGGCAGGCATTAAGCATCACAAGGACCGACGAGCTTGACATGAATATTGCCGCCCAAAAGGGCGTCAGCAGCCCGGCTATGGCGACCGGCACGGTGGCCACATTATAGAGCGCCGCAAAGGTCAGGTTCTCGGTCATGCGTCGGCGGGCCACCTTCGCCATCTTCCGGGTCTGCGGTATCGCTCTGAGCGAAGACCCGACGATGATGATGTCTGCTGCATTGCGGGCGACCTCTGAGGCCTCTCCGAAAGACAGGGAAACATCGGCTGTGCTAAGCGCCGCGGCATCATTTATACCGTCCCCCAGCATGGCGACCACCCGGCCCTCTGCCTGAAGCGCCTGAATCCGGTGCAGTTTGCCATCGGGCTTACAGGCCCCTTCTGCACATGAAATGCCGTTCCTGCGGGCAAATTCGGTGACGTTCGGGGCGCGATCCCCGGACAGCAGCAAACAATTTGTGCCATCCGCCCGAAGATCATTGACAAAGCCTTTCAACCCGTCGCGGGGCTGCTCTGAAAGCGCAATCCGGGCCGGGGCCTGCCCGTTCTGTCTGAACCAGATTTCCGGGCCGGTGATTGCCGAATCCGCCGCACCCGACGCCCCGACAAACTCCGCTGACCCAAGGGTGTTGCCCTGATCATCCCGAAGGCCCTGCCCCGGCAACTCGCAGACACTGAAAGCCGGGGCCGCCGATGAAAGGGGCGCAATGGCGCGGGCCACCGGGTGAGAGCTTGCCCGCGCCAGCGCACTCAGCCGGTCAGCATCGGCATGATCGGGTTTGTGCTGTAACGGCTGCAACACACTCAAAGTCCCGGTCTTGTCGCAAACGAACTGATCGGCAACGGCAAGGGCCTCAAGCGCCGCCCCGCTTTTGACAATGACGCCCTTCTCCAGCAGCAGATTGGCGGCCCTTGACGCGACGGCGGGGGTGGCGAGACCGGCGGCGCAGGGGCAGGTCACCACCAGAACCGCAACCGCGATTTCAAACGCCCTCTGCACGTCCGCGCCAAGCGCAAAGAACCAGAACGAAAATGCCAGCGCCGCGCTGATCAGGACAAACGGGCCATAGCCGGCTGCAAACCTGTCGGCGAATTGCTGTCTCTGCCCCTTCTCTGCCGAGGCCTGATCAATCAGCCGCGAAACCTGCTCCAGAGAACTGCCCTTGCTCGCCTGTTCAACCCTGAAACGGCAGGGGTCGCCCAGATTGAGCGTCCCGGCAAAGAGTGTGTCGCCCGCCTGTTTTGTTGCCGCCGCACTTTCGCCCGTCAGTATGCTTTCGTCAAAGGCCGCCTGCCCGGACAGCAAAACCCCATCGGCGGGGGCGCGCTCTCCCCTCGGGACAAAAACGATGTCGCCGGATGTAAGCGCTTTCACGCTGACCTGTTCGGATGTTCCGTCCGCCCGGATGCGCTGGCAGTCAGGCCGGATCAGGGTCCGCAATGTCTTCGCAGCGGTCGAAGACCTGCGGCGCAGCATGTGATCCAGTTGGCGACCGACAAGCAGGAAGAATGTCAGCGCAATGGCGGCGTCAAAATATACATGATCCCGCCCGTTCATGGTCTCGATGAGACTTGCGAAATATGTGCCGAAAATCGCGAAACTGATGGCAACGTCCATCGTCATGCGCCGCGATGTGATGGCCGCGAAGGCCGGGCCGTAAAAAGGGCGCGCCGCGAAGAAAATGACCGGCGTGGCCAGTGCCGCCGCCGCCCGGTTCATAAACTGCACCGTTGCCGCGCCCATATCCGAGGTCAGCCCGGACCAGACGGCAACGGAAAACAGCATAACATTCATCATGCCAAACCCGGCAACGGCCAGTTCGGCCAGGACTCCGGCCTTGTGCTCAGGCGGCTGATGTGCAGAGTTGTCGGGATGCGCCGCGTATCCGGCGGCCCCCACCACGGCCTCGATCTGCCGGGCAGAAAGCGCGCCCGCATCAAACCGGACAATCAGCCCGTGGGTGGTGGCATTGACCCGTGCGGCGCTGACACCGGGCGTTTGTCTCAGGCGTTTCTCCAGTGCAATCGCACAGCCGCCACAGCGCATCCCGGCGATGCTGAAGCGCGCTTCTTTCAGCATCGTATCGCTCATTTTGCTGCAAGCCCGCCGCGAACCTCGATGACCTGCCCGTCCCAGACAGAAAAGGCCAGAGAGATCATGCGGAACTTATATGCACCATAGGCCACAAGCAAAAGGCACATGACCGCAAACATCCCGTTGCGAAAGCGGCGGTCAGTCTCCGTCTTTTCCATTCGCGCGGCTCCATTGCAGATAAAGGACCAGCTTGCGGATTTCTGCATCACTCAGGCGGCCCTCCCAGAACGGCATCACCCCGGCACGGCCCTTGTTCAGGCTGTCATAGATGGCGTCACGATCCCCGCCATAGAGCCAGAAACCATCCGTGAGGTTCGGGGCACCGATGCCATTGCCCTGGCCGTTTTCGCCATGGCAGTCGGCACATTCCGAGGCATAGACCTCTGCGCCACGGGCGGCGGCGTCTCTGTCATGGTCCGCGCCGGACAGGAACAGCACATATTCCGTCGCATCCCGGATCGCGGCGCGTTCCAGTATCCCGTCATGGCCGAATGCAGGCATGATGCTGTATTGTGTTTCGTCATGGGCGGCGTTGATGCCATAGCGCAGGATCAGTTCAATCTGTTCCGGGTCGTCGCTGAACAGCCATGCGTCATCCAGCAGGTTGGGGAAATTCATCTGACCTTTCAGGTCGGTTCCGTGACAGGCGGCGCAGTTGTCATTGAACAGAACGGCGGCGGCGGCTTCGTGGCGCGCCCGAACATCCGCGTCTGCGGCCAGAGCATACAGGTCTCGGTCAACCAGCTCTTGCCCGAATGCCGCGCGCGTTGCCTGTGCGGTTTCGACCTGTTCGAGGATGGTCTCGCGGGACGTTGTGCCGATCAGACCGCGAAAATAGTCCGGCCCAAAAGGCACAGACGGATACAACAGCCAGACCGCCAGCGTGAAGACAATCGAGAGGGCATAGACCCAGATCACCGATTTTGGCACCGGGGTATTCAGTTCTTTGATCCCGTCCCACTCATGGCCGGTGGTCTGTTGGCCGGAAATGTCGTCTTTTTCTACCTGCATGGGGTGTCGTCCTCGTCAAGCGGGCGCTTTGAGGCGTCATCGAAGGTCGATTTCCGGCCCGGCCAATAGGTCCAGATGACGGCGGCCACAAAAAAGACCAGCAGGTAAAGCGCGCCCCAGCTTTTGGCAAAAACCAGCACAGCGTCATGTTGTGTCATCGGATCAACTCCTCTGCGCTCAGCGCATCCACATCCACCATGGTTCCGAGCACCTGAAGATAGGCAACAAGCGCGTCCATCTCTGTCACCGCCCGCGGGTTGCCGTCAAAGTCCCGGACCTGAACATTTTCGCCATAGGCGTCGATCAGTTCGCCCTCATATTCGGCCTCCGGGTCCGCCTGTGCTCTGGCGTCGCGCTCGGCATTTGCAATCTGCTCTTCGGAATAGGGAACGCCCGTGCGGGACAGCGCCCGCAACCTTGCCGTGATATAGCCGGTATCAAGAAGGGTTTCCGCCAGGAACGGATAGCCGGGCATCACCGAGCCTTTGACAAACTCACGCGGGGCGATCAGGTGGGCGACATGCCAGGCATCCGAGTATTTGCCGCCGATGCGCGCAAGATCGGGGCCGGTCCGTTTGGACCCCCACTGAAACGGATGATCATACATGCTTTCGGCGGCCAGCGAGAAATGCCCGTAGCGGTCAACATCTGATCGCAGGGTGCGGATCATCTGGCTGTGGCAGGCATAGCAGCCCTCGCGGACATAGATGTCACGGCCCGCCTGTTCCAGCGGCGTGTAGGGGCGCATCCCCTCGACCTTTTCGATCGTGTTTTCGATGGTGAACAGCGGTGTGATTTCCACGATCCCGCCAATCGAGGCGGCAAACAGGATCATCAGCGTAAAGCCGATGGAATTGCGTTCCAGTTTCTGGTGCAGCTTTGGCATGGGGTTACTCCGCCGGGGTGGCCACGGCTTGACCGGTGGTCAGACGCGGGCCGCGAATGGTCATGGCGATGTTGTAGGCCCCGATACAGGCCCCGATCAGATAGAGCAGCCCCCCGATGGCACGGGCCCAGTAGTAGGGCTTCATCGCCTCAACCGAATCGAGGAAGGAATAGATGAAGTTCCCCTGATCATCATAGGTCTGCCACATCAGCGATTGGGTGATGCCGCTGTTCCACATCGCACCGACATAGATAAGGGTGCCTGACAGGGCGAGCCAGAAATGCAGGGCCTCCAGCCGGAGCGAATAGATGCCCTCGCGCTTCCATATCCAGGGCACCAGCTTATACATCGACCCGAAGGTGATGAAGGCGACCCAGCCGAGCGCGCCCGCGTGAACATGCCCCACGGTCCAGTCCGTATAGTGGCTCAGCGCGTTCACCGGCTTTATTGACATGAAAGAGCCTTCAAAGGTTGACAGGCCGTAGAACAGAATGGCGACCATCATAAAACGCACCGCCGGGTCCGTGCGCACCTTGTCCCATGCCCCGTTCAGCGTCAGGATGCCGTTGAACACCGAGGCCCAGCTTGGCACCAGCAGGACAACCGACATGGTCATGCCGAGCACCTGAACCCATTCCGGCAACGCGGTGTAATGCAGGTGATGCGACCCGGCCCAGAGATACAGAAAGGTGATCCCCCAGAAACCGATGATCGACATCCGGTAGGAATAGATGGGCCGCCCCGCCGCTTTGGGCAGGAAATAATACAGCATACCCAGAAACCCGGCGGTCAGCAGGAAACCGACGGCGTTGTGCCCATACCACCATTGCGTCATCGCATCCTGCACACCGGCAAACAGCGAATAGCTCTTTGGCACGGCGATAGAGACCGGGACAGCCAGATTATTGACAATATGCAGCATCGCGATCACGACGATAAAGGCCAGATAATACCAGTTGGCGACGTAGATATGCGGCTCTGCCCGGCGCGCGAGGGTCAGCAGAAAGGTGACAAGATAGGCGACCCAGATCAGCAGCAGGATCAGATCGGCATACCACTCGGGTTCCGCATATTCCCGCCCCTGAGTGATACCAAGCAGATAACCGGTTGCCGCCAGGGTCACGAACAGATTGTAATAGAGCACGATCAGCCAGGGCATCGTCCGCCCGACAAGCCGCGCGCGGGATGTCCGCTGAACCACATAGAACGATGTCGCGATCAGCGCGTTCCCGCCAAATCCGAAAACGACCCCGGTGGTATGAACCGGCCGCAAACGCCCGAAATTGGACCAGCTCATGTCTCCGTTGAGCGACGGGATGGCCAACTGCCAGGCGACGACCGCCCCGACCACAAACCCGATCAGCCCCCAGACAAACGTGGCAAGAACGCCAAAGCGAATGACGGCATCGTTGTATTCAAGGGGGGTGTTTTCATCAGTGTCTGACCAAGTGTCGAGCAGACGCTTGAGCGCAACAAGGGAAAAACCGACAATGATCCAGCCGTGCAGCACATATCCGGCCTCGCGCCCGAAACCTGCGATCATAACGCCAAGCAGGCCGACCAGTGCCACAAGTGCAGAGAGAAAGAGACGCTCCATCATTCCTGCTCCTCGTCATCAGGATGGTTGAGTTCTTCGGAAGCGGCGTTTCGGGGCCTTGGGGGTGGCGCGCGCTTCGCGAAGGCTAACAGGTTGATCATCAAGGATTTTCAACTGCCCTGAAATCATAATGATGCTCCTGATCCGGGGTTTTTATACAGATATTGCATGTCTTCTGCAATCGGCCTGTCCTGCGACAAAAACGCTCGCCCGTATTGCGGTTCACATGCGCAAGGCAACGGATTATGTCTTTGAAAGGCCTCTGCATATTGGCTGAGCCGGGCAGCCGCCTGCCTGGGCGGGCGCTTTTCACGATATTTCACATTGGCGATGGTTTTTCCATAAAGTCCATACGTTCCAAAGGGTTGAGGCGTTTAAAGCGCCTGCCGGGGGGTGAGGCCCGTCTCGGAAACGGTCCGGTGGACCGTTTCAGGGCCGAACGG
>JPPB01000326.1 GCA_001483205.1 alpha proteobacterium 3107 | reverse complement strand
GAACGCGCCGCCCCGTGGGGGGGCGGGTCGGCGCGGCCCGGCGTTCCGCCGGGCGGGATCAGGGCCGGGACTTTGGAAACAAAATCCGGTCGTCAGGCGATATTAGCACTGGAAATACATCTTTTAGGGGTGTATTGCATCGTAAACACCCTCAAGGTTGTGATTCCGGTGCGACCATGATTTATCCGGTGATTCTGTGCGGCGGCGCGGGCACACGCCTGTGGCCAGTGTCGCGGCAAGGCTACCCGAAGCAGTTCGCAAGGATTTCGGGGCAAAAGAGCCTGTTTCAGGTCTGCCTCATGCGGCTCAGGGGGCGCGGTTTTGCCCCGCCGCTGATCCTGACGCATAAGGATTTCAGGTTTCTGGCCCGCGAACAGGTGGCAGAGGCCGGGGCTGCCCCCGCGCGGGTGCTGCTGGAGCCGTGCAGGCGCGATACCGGCCCGGCGGCGCTGGTGGCGGCGCTTGACCTCGCGGCGCGGGGGATGGGTGATCACCTGATGATCCTCGCCCCGTCTGACCATGTGATCCGCGATGCGCCCGCCTTTCGCGCGGCAATAACCGGCGCGGCAGAGGCGGCACGGCAGGGGCGCTTTGTCTGTTTCGGCGTGCCGCCGGACCACCCCGAGACCGGCTATGGGTATCTCGAATTGCCGACACCGTTTGATGCGGGCGCGCCGCCGCACGTCCGCAATGTCGTCCGTTTCATCGAAAAGCCCGGCCCGGCGCGCGCGGGCCGCATCTGCGCTGACGGGCGGCACCTGTGGAATGCCGGGCTGTTCCTGTGCCGCGTCGATGATCTGATTGCCGCATTCGCGCGCCTGGCCCCCCGGATGACAATCCCGTGCCGGGCGGCAATGGCCACCGCGCACACGGATTTGGGCTTTCTGCGCATCGGGGCAGAGGCGTATCGCCGGGCACCGGCGGGGTCCATTGACCGGGTGGTGATGGAAAAGGCCGGTAACCTCTCGGTGATGCCCCTGCGCTGTGGCTGGTCCGACATGGGCGGTTGGGAGACCGTCCGGCAAGAGATGGGGCCGGACGCGGCGGGCATGGCGCAGGCGGGCAATGTCATGGCGATGGGGTGCCGCGAGACGTTGCTGCGCGCTGAACAGGACGGCCCGCTGCTGGTCGGCATCGGGCTGGAGGGGCTTGCAGTGGTGGCAATGCGCGATGCGGTGCTGGTTGCCGACAGGGGGCATCTTCAGCAGGTCAGGCAGGCGGTGGCGGCGCTGAAGCAGGACAACGCGCCGGAGGCGGAAACCCTGCCGCGTCGTCACCGGCCATGGGGATGGTATGAGACCCTGGCAGAGGGGCCGCGCTTTCAGGTCAAAAAGATCGTCGTTCCACCGGGGCGGCGGTTGTCGCTGCAAAGCCATGTTCACCGGGCAGAGCACTGGATTGTCGTTGCAGGGGTGGCGCGGGTTTCGCTTGACGGCAGGCAGCGGCTGGTGAGCGAGAATCAGTCGGTCTATATTCCGCCCGGCGCGCGGCACCGTCTGGAAAACCCCGGCAAGGTTGATCTGTCGCTGATCGAGGTGCAGACCGGGGCGTATCTGGGCGAGGATGATATTGTGCGGTATCAGGACGCTTATGGCCGGGTATGTGTGCAGGAGGGCGCGGGGGATGAAGGGCGCGCGCCGGTTCCGGAGCTGGCTGAGCGTTCGTAAAGACCTGTGTATTATAGCGCGTCAATAGCCAAACCGTCGGCCCGGCGCTTGGGCCGGGACAGGGGCACCATTATGCAGAGATATTTGAATGTAAGCGCTTTCACCGAAAATGTATGCGCTTACATTCCGGGAAAGAGGCAAAACCCGCGTCCGGCCTGCAAGGGGGGCGGGCCACGCCATTGAGGGGTGACGCAGCGCGGCCCTATGGGGCTGTTCACGCGCCTGTCCCCGAAAGCCCCTTCACCGCAGCACCCGCCCCGCCACCGCATCCAGCTTTGCCACCAGTGCCGGATCGCGCCTCTCGGGGGCGGTCAGGATGGCGTGGTCGAGCGCCCGGTCACATCCTTGCGGGCACGGCGCGCGCACCCCCCCGAGCACATCCGGCAACCCCGCAACCAGCGCCCGCGCCCCGGCAGCATTCCCGGCAAGGGTGGCGATGATCTCTGATATATCAACGGTGCCATGGTCCGGGTGCCAACTGTCATAATCCGTCACCATGGCCACGGACGCATAACAAAGCTCTGCCTCACGGGCCAGCTTGGCCTCCGGCATATTGGTCATGCCGATCACATCGCAGCCCCAGACCTCCCGATACAGCCTTGATTCGGCAACCGTGGAAAACTGCGGCCCCTCCATCGCCAGATAGACGCCGCCCTGATGCACGGTGACGCCCGCCTGCCCCGCCGCTGTCGCACAGGCACGGCCAAGCCTGCCGCAAACCGGATGCGCGACAGAGACATGCGCAACGCACCCCGTGCCGAAAAAGCTCTTTTCCCGCCCGAAGGTGCGGTCAATGAACTGATCAACGATGACGAAATCGCCGGGGGCCATGGTCTCGCAAAACGATCCGCAGGCCGAAACCGAGACCACATCGCTGACGCCCAGCCGTTTCAGGGCGTCGATATTGGCGCGATAGGGCACGGTTGTCGGCGTATGAACATGACCGCGCCCGTGGCGGGGCAGAAATGCTATCGGAACGCCGTTCAGACGGCCGGTCAGGATGGCGTCAGACGGCGCGCCCCAGGGGGTTTCGACCTCTGCCCACGCCGCCCCTTCCAGCCCGTCGATCTCATAAACGCCGGAGCCGCCGATAATGCCGATACAGGTTTTCATGCAGCACCAATGCTTTCCGGTCTGCAAAGACCTCTGTATATTGGCCCAGCCGGGCAGCAGCCTGCCTGGACGGGCGCTTTTTCCGGCATTCCATATTGGCGGTGGCCTCGCCATAAAGTCCATACACTGCAAAGAGTTGATACGTTTAGAGCGCCTGCCGGGGGGCAGGCAGGCGCTGCGCGACGCAAGCGCCGGGCGGACAGTTTGGCCACTGACGCGCCATTATGCAGAGGTCTCCAGCAAGAATTGTCCGGTCTGCAAGACATGTCCCGCCCTCCCGTTGCCGCCTTCCCGCCCCCATGCTAGATCAAACCGCGTCATCAGGGAAACCGGTTTCAGCGGGCGGCGGGACTTTCCGGCGCGGGCGTGACCCGGACGCCTGACGAAGGAGTGGCGGGCTTGATCACGATCTCGGTGGAAACCGCGCCGGACTGGTGGGAAGTCGAGGCGCTCTATGATCTGTGCTTCGCGCCGGGGCGGGAGGCGCTGTCATCCTATCGCCTGCGCGACGGCGTGGCCCCGGTTGCCGGGTTGTGCCTTGTGGCGCGGGACGAAAACGGGGTGCTGGCCGCCGCCATCCGCCATTGGCCGGTCTGCGTGGCGGGCCGGGTGGCCCTGTTGCTTGGCCCTATCGCCGTTCACCCGACACGACAGGGCGAAGGGCTGGGGGAATCCCTGATTCGGGACAGCCTCGGGCGGGCAGAACACGGCGGCTGGACGCGGGTGATGCTTGTCGGGGATGCGTCCTATTATGGCCGGTTCGGGTTCGGGCCTCTGAGCGGTGTGGGGATGCCGCCACCGACCAACCCCGAAAGAGTGCTGGGGCTGGCGTTGGTGCCGGGCGCGTGGGGGGGCGTCCGGGGGCCGGTGGTGCGCGCATCACCGAGCCGGGGCGCGGTGTCATAAAGCCTCTGCCATATTTGCCTGGGCCGGGCGGGCTATTTGGCCACCGATGCGCCATTCTGTCAGGGCTTCACCCGTTCGGCCCTCACCCCCCGACCCGATGCGCCCCCTCGGCCAGCGACCTGACAAACTCCAGCACCTCGGCCACCGGGCGACCCTCGCCGACCCGCCGGACGATGGCGGAACCCACCACCACCCCGTCAGCAACACCTGCAATTGCTTCTGACTGCTCGGGCGTGTTGACGCCGAACCCGACGACAACCGGCAGATCGGTCGCCGCCCCGATCCGGGCGACCTCGGGCGCAACCTCTGCCGGGCGCGCCTCTGCCGCGCCGGTGATCCCGGTGATGGACACATAATAGACAAAGCCCGACGTGTTTTGCAGCACTCTGGGCAGGCGTTTTGCATCGGTCGTCGGCGTGGCAAGGCGGATGAAGCTCAAACCTGTCCTCCGCGCGGGCAGGCACAGCTCATCATCCTCTTCCGGCGGCAGATCAACCACGATCAGGCCGTCAATCCCCGCCGCCTTTGCCTCGACCAGAAACCGATCAACCCCCCGGCTGTGGATCGGGTTATAGTATCCCATCAGCACGATCGGGGTGCTGTCATCAGTCTTGCGAAATGCCGCCGCCAGATCGAGGGTCTTGCGCAGGGTCATCCCCGCATCAAGCGCGCGCTGGCCCGCCAACTGGATCGCCGGGCCGTCCGCCATCGGGTCGGTGAACGGCAGGCCCAGTTCGATCACGTCGACGCCCGCCCCCGGCAGCCCCCTGACAAGCTCTAACGATGTGGCGAAATCGGGGTCGCCCGCCATTATATAGGCGACGAAAGCCTTTCTGCCGTTTGCTTTCAGGTGCGCGAACCGGGCATCAATGCGGGTCATGGGGTTTCCTTTGCCAAAGCTGGCCCTGATGTGCGGAAAATTTGCGCGGAAATCAATCCCCGGGACCGCTGCATGATGGCCGCGACCTGTCCGATTCCGCTTTATCGCCCGGCAGCAGCGGAGTAAGCCCGCCCCATGGTCACGGAAACAATCCCTGAAGATGCCCGCTGGCGGTCCGTCGGCCTGGAAACCCTGTCCGCCCGCGCCACCACCGGCGCACTCTGCGCGCTTGGCCTTGATCCGGCGCGGTTTGAAATCTGCGTCCTCGGCTGTGACGACACCCGGATGACCAAACTCAACGCCGCCTTTCGCGGCAAACCGCACCCGACCAACGTGCTGTCCTGGCCGTCAGGCCACCCCGAAACCCGCGCGGGCGGGGAAACCGGGGAAACCCCAACAGCGCTCGGCGACATCGCCATCGCCTATGACACCTGCGCGCGCGAAGCGGCACAGAACGGCACCGCCATAGCCGATCACGTCACCCATCTGATCGTTCACGGCACCCTGCACCTGTTGGGTTATGATCACATCAACGACACAGATGCGGCGACAATGGAAGCACTTGAAATAAAAATACTTGGCAAACTGGGCATTTCCAACCCATATGAGGGGTGAGTCTGCGGCGGCCCCGCCACAGGCGATGTATTCGGAAAGGACCAATGGGCGACACAACCGACGGATCGCCTGGCGCAGCGCAAAGCGCGCAGGATTGTGACGAGAACTCCGGGCAGGGATTTTTCAGCCGCATCGTCGGCGCTCTGTCTCTGAACGGCGAACATGTTGACAGGACCGGGGCGGCGAATGCCCCTGCCGTGCAGGACAGCCAGCCGCACGGGATGCTCAACCTGCGACGGCTGCGGGTTGATGATGTTGCCATTCCCAAGGCCGAGATCGTGGCCGTCCCCGACGATATTGACCGCGACGCCCTGGCGCGGATATTTCGCAACAGCGGCCTGACGCGCCTGCCGGTCTATTCCGGCACACTCGATTCCCCCATCGGCCTGATCCACCTGAAGGACTTTGCCCTGAAATACGGGTTCAACGGGGCGGGGAACGGCGATTTTGCCGTTGCTGCTCTGGCGCGCCCGCTGCTCTATGCGCCGCCGTCAATGCCTGTCGGCGTGCTGCTTCAGAAGATGCAGAGCGACCGCACCCATATGGCGCTGGTCATCGACGAATATGGCGGGGTGGACGGGCTGGTGACCATCGAAGACCTGATCGAGACCGTTATCGGCGAGATTGAGGACGAACACGACATTGACGAAGGCCGGTTCTGGACGCTGGAGAAAGAGGGCTGCTATCTGGCCGAGGCCAGAACCCCGCTTGACGAGTTCGCCGGGGAAACCGGTATCGACCTGACCGAAGGCGTGGACGATGAAGAGGTCGATACCCTGGGCGGCCTGGTTTTCGTGCTGAGCGGGCGGGTGCCTGCGCGGGGCGAGATGATCCGCCACCCGGCGGGGCCGGATTTCGAGGTGGTCGATGCGGATGCGCGCCGGATCAAGCGTCTGCGCGTTCATCTTGGCACGTCGGCGGCGCATGAATAACCCCGCCGCCCGCCGGTGGGCAGAGACCGGGCCGCGTGCGCGCATGGCCATGGCCCTGATCATCGGCGCGGCAACCGGTCTCGGGCATGACCCGTGGTCGCTCTGGTGGGTGTCGCTGATCGGGCTGGCGGCCCTTGCCATTGTGTTGGGGGCCGCGCCAACGAACCGACAGGCGGCGGCCACCGGCTGGGCAGCAGGGACCGGTTATTTCGGGCTGACCCTGCTGTGGATTGTCGAACCTTTTCTGGTTGACCCCGCGCGGCATGGCTGGATGGCCCCGTTTGCTCTTATCGGCATCTCTGCCGGGCTGGGGCTGTTCTGGGCGGCGGGGTTCGGGTTTGCCCGCTGGCTTGGCGGGCGGCGCGGGGCGGCTCTGGCGCTGGTGGTCACGCTCAGCCTGGCGGAAATGCTGCGCTCTTATCTGCTGACCGGGTTCCCGTGGGCCTTGCCTGCCTATGTCTGGACCGGCGCGGCCCCCATGCACATCGCGGCCCTTATCGGCCCGCACGGGCTGACATTTCTGACCCTGCTGGCGACATGCGGATGTTACGGGGCGATTGCGGCGCTGTCCCGGCCTCGGGGCGCGGCGGTGGCGGTGGTTGCGGCGGTGTGGGCGGTTTTCATCGGCCTTGCCTGGGGGATGCGCCCCGGCGACCCGCCATCACCGGCAGCCCCCCCCGGCCCAACCTTGCGCATCGTGCAGCCGAACGCGGCGCAGCACCTGAAATGGGAGCCGACAATGATGCCGGTGTTTTTCGAGCGGGCGGTGGCGCTGACTGCCGCCGGGGGTGCGCCCGATCTGATCATCTGGCCGGAAACCTCGGTGCCTGCATTGCTGGGGCGGGCGGAGCACCTGATCGCGGCGATGTCCGGGGCGGCGAAGGGCCGACCGCTGGTCGCAGGCATTCAGCGCCGGGGCGAGAGCGGCTATCACAACAGCCTGATCGTCATCGGCCCCGGCGGCCGGACAGAACAGATTTACGACAAGCATCGCCTTGTGCCGTTCGGTGAATACGTGCCGCTCAGCAATCAGGCGGCAAGGTTTGGTGTCTCTGCCTTTGCTGCGCAAAGCGGGTTCGGTTATGCGCCCGGCCCCGGCCCCGCCATGCTGGATTTCGGCCCTGAACTGGGGATGGCCCTGCCGCTGATCTGCTATGAGGCGATTTTTCCGCAGGTGGTGCGCGCCGCGCCCGAAAGGCCACGGTGGTTGTTGCAGATCACCAACGATGCGTGGTTCGGGCGATTTTCGGGGCCGTATCAGCACCTGGCGCAGACCCGGTTTCGGGCGGT
>JPPB01000325.1 GCA_001483205.1 alpha proteobacterium 3107 | reverse complement strand
CAGGGCCACGGGCGACGGCGGGTGGCAGATATTCACCCATGGCGGGCGGCGGGCGACCGGCATCGACGCGGGTGCCTTTGCCCGGACTGCCGCCCGACGGGGCGCGGGCGAAATCCTGCTGACCTCTATGGACCGGGACGGCACCCGCGACGGGTTTGATCTGGCGCTGACCCGCGCGGTTTCCGACGCGGTTCCGGTGCCGGTGATCGCCTCGGGCGGGGTCGGCACGCTTGATCATCTGGTCGAGGGGGTCACGAAAGGCGGCGCGGCGGCGGTGCTGGCGGCCTCGATCTTTCATTTCGGTGACCATACCATCCGCGAGGCCAAGGACCACATGGCCGCTGCGGGCATTCCGATGAGGCTCGAATGACGATACTGCATGATCTTGCCGCCACCATTGAGGCCCGCCGGGGCGCTGACCCTGATGCAAGCTGGACGGCGCGGCTGTTGGCGGGCGGACCGGCGAAATGTGCCGGGAAATTCGGTGAAGAGGCGGTTGAGGCGGTTGTTGCCGCCACCGGGGGCAGTGCGGCGGAACTGACGGCAGAGGCGGCGGATGTGCTCTATCACCTGCTGGTCATGCTGGCGGCGCGTGATGTGGCGCTTGATGATGTTCTGGCAGAGCTTGCCCGGCGCGAGGGGCGTTCCGGGATTGACGAGAAGGCGGGCCGGGGGCGGACGTTTTGAGCTTGCCAAGTGCGCGGGGACGGGCAAGAATGGCCCCATGCGCGCCATTGGCCACAATTCCCGACGGAGAAAGACGGTGTTCGCCATCGCATTCGATCTGGATACGAAAGTTCTGGAGACAACCCATCATAACCCATCGTGGAAAAACGCTTATAACGATGTCAGGCAGGCTCTTGAAAAACACGGCTTCAGTCGGCGGCAGGGATCGGTCTATTTCGGCGATGAAAAGGTTGATGCTGTCACCTGTGTGCTTGCGGTTCAGGACGTGGCGCAGCAATTCAACTGGTTCGCCCCGGCGGTGAAAGACATCAGAATGCTCAGAATCGAAGATAATAACGACCTGTCGCCTGCCGTCCGCAAAGCTGTCCTAAACTAGGCAAAACCCATGGCCCAATTCCGTCTCCCCAAAAACTCCCGCATCACCGAGGGCAAGACCTGGCCCCGGCCCGACGGCGCGGCAAACCTGCGCAAGGTCCGCATCTATCGCTGGAACGAAGAAGACGGCCGGAACCCGCGCATCGACACCTATTTCGTCGATACCGACACCTGCGGGCCGATGGTGCTGGACCTGCTGATCAAAATCAAAACCGAGACCGACCCGACGCTGACCTTCCGCCGCTCTTGCCGAGAGGGTATTTGTGGATCGTGCGCGATGAACATTGACGGGGTGAACACGCTCGCCTGCACCCAGGGCGCGGATGAAATCAGGGGCGACATCCGAATCTACCCGCTGCCGCATATGCCGGTGGTTCGCGATCTGATCCCCGATCTTACCCATTTCTACGCCCAGCACGCCTCGATTATGCCGTGGCTGGAGACGAAGACCAACCGGCCGGGGAAAGAGTGGAAACAGTCGGTCGAGGACCGCAGGAAACTCGACGGCCTTTATGAATGCGTGATGTGCGCAAGCTGTTCGACCTCATGTCCCAGCTACTGGTGGAACGGCGATAAGTATCTCGGCCCGGCGGCGTTGCTGCACGCCTGGCGCTGGATCATCGACAGCCGGGACGAGGCGACGGGTGAGCGGCTGGACGATCTGGAAGACCCGTTCAGGCTCTATCGCTGCCATACGATTATGAATTGCGCCAAGACCTGCCCGAAAGGGCTGAACCCTGCCAAGGCGATTGCCGGGATCAAGCACATGCTGGCGGAACGGTCGTTGTAGGGGCGCGGGGCGGCGGCAAGGCTCAGGCAAAGGCGGCATCCAGCGCGATTTCGACCATATCGCCAAAGCTGCGTTCGCGGTCTTGCGGGGGCAGGGCCTCGCCGGTCTCAAGGTGGTCGCTGACCGTCAGCACCGCCAGCGCCCGGCATCCGTGGCGGGCGGCAAGCGTATAGAGTTCCGCCGCCTCCATCTCGACCCCGAGCACCCCGTGACGGACCATCTGTGCCTGCAAGTCGGGCCGCTCGTCATAGAAGGTATCCGAGGAATAGATGCCGCCGATATGGGTGGTCACGCCCCTGGCCCCGGCGGCCCCGGCAGCGGCGCGCAACAGGCCGTAATCGGCGCAGGGGGCAAAGTTCAGTTCCCGGAAAACCCCGCGCGAGGGGGTGGAGAGGGTCGAAGCGGTCATCGCCAGAATCACGTCGCGCACCCTGACGCTTTGCTGCATTGCCCCGCAGGAACCGATGCGAATGAGCGTCTGCGCGCCGTAATCGCGAATGAGTTCATTGACATAGATCGACAGGCTGGGCATTCCCATGCCGGAGCCATGGATGGTGACGGGCTGGCCCTTGTAAGAGCCGGTAAAGCCCAGCATCCCGCGCACGTCATTGATCAGGCGGGGGTTGTCGAGATAGGTCTCTGCGGCCCATTTCGCCCGGCGCGGGTCACCGGGCAGCAGAACGGTTTCGGCGATCTCGCCGGGTTTCGCGCCGATATGGATGGTCATGGGCTTTCCCCCGTGTTCAGGTGTGGGTGGGATGGTAGCAGATCGGTTCCGGCCCGTCAGGGGGGATGTGCGGGGCATTTCATAGGACGGTCGCACTATTTTTCAGACTGGCCGCCCTTGATGAATTGGCTGATGACGCTCAAGGCCGCGAATCCGATAAACAGCCCCGGAATGATCGTGCTCTCCGTCCAAAGCGTGATCACCGATGCAGAGGCAATAAGAGCAAGGAAGCCTATGATCCCAAACCACATGCCGAGTTTTCTGTGGGATTCTTTAGCGTCCAACTTCTTGTTTTCCATATCTATGTGGTGATCTTGCTGCTTTTCGGCCATGGTAATGATTCTGTCCGCCGCTCCGGGTGCAATGCGTTCATAAGCCTCAAAATGTTTGGGATGTGGGATGGGGCCGGAAAAATATTCGCTTTCCACGAGAGTAGTCACCTGCGCGACAAGGACTTCTCTTTTCTTTTGCGGAACGGCATCACCGATCACACGGTCAATTTCCTGACCGAGATCGGTGCTTGCAGGAAGATCAGAGGGCGGCGCGCCCGCCGGAGTCTTTTTCGGAGATTTTGCCAAGCCTTCTGCCCTCGGATTCCATGACTTCGTTGAGCAACCTGCCGACCTCGCGCCATGCGGCCTCAACGGTGTCGTCTCTGCGATACGTAAAACGCGGTCGCCGCCCCCCGAAAACAAGGAAGGGTGACGCAAAGCCATCCCTGAACCCCTCGTAAAAGGCTCTTTCTTTCTTCAGTGTTTCGCGAGACATTTGATGCTCATCCAATAGGACCGATTACACATATATCGGATTTTCACCCGAATTGGCAAGGGGCAACGCTCTTTGGCGACGGGGCGGTTAACGACGGGTTTACCGCCGGACATGCGGCGAAGCACCAGCGAAGCGTCATTCGCCCGCCCGCCCCCGCCTCACTCCATCCCTTCCAACTCATCGATAAGGCCCGAAATCACGCTCAGGCCCTTGTCCCAGAACCTTGGGTCGGACACGTCAATGCCGAACGGGGCCAGCAGCTCGCCATGATGCTTTGACCCGCCCGCGCGCAGCATCCCGAAATATCTGGCCTGAAAGTCCGGCGCGCCCTCTTCATACAGCGCATACAGCGCGTTCACCAGCCCGTCGCCGAAGGCATAGGCATAGACATAAAAGGGCGAATGGACGAAATGCAGCACATAGGTCCAGAAGTTTTCAAACGTCTCTTCATACCCGAACGCGGGGCCAAGGCTTTCGGTCATCACCCCGCGCCAGATCGCGCCGATCTGTTCCGGTGTCAGTTCGCCCTCTCGCCGGGCGGCATGAAGCCTGCACTCGAAATCATAGAAGGAAATCTGCCGCACCACCGTGTTGATCATGTCCTCGACTTTGCGCGCCAGCAGCACCTTGCGCTCCGCCTGTGTCCCGGCGGTATCGAGCATCCTGCGAAAGGTCAGCATCTCGCCAAAGACCGAGGCGGTCTCGGCCAGTGTCAGCGGGGTGTCGGACAAAAGCTCGCCCTGATCCGCCGCCAGCACCTGATGAACGCCGTGGCCAAGCTCATGGGCCAGCGTCATCACGTCACGCGGCTTGCCCAGATAGTTAAGCAGCACATAGGGGTGCGCGTCGGTGACCGTCGGGTGGGCAAACGCGCCGGGGGCCTTGCCGGGTTTGGCACTTGCGTCAATCCAGCCCTGATCAAAGAACGGCCCGGCAATCCGCGCCATTTCCGGGTCAAACCCGGCATAGGCGTCCATTACTGTCTGCCGCGCCTCGGCCCAGTCCACATGCCGCTCTTCCTGCATCGGCAGCGGCGCGTTGCGGTCCCAGAGTTGCAATTTGTCAAGCCCCAGCCATTTCGCCTTCAGCGCATAATAGCGGTGGCTGATCTTCGGATAGGCGGCGACCACGGCGTCGCGCAGCGCCCGCACAACCTCGGGTTCCACATGGTTGGACAGGTGGCGGGACATCTGCGCCGTGGGCAGTTTGCGCCAGCGGTCCTCGATCTCTTTGTCCTTGACGAGCGTGTTCAGGATGCGGGCGAACAGCTTGACATTATCGGCAAAGACCCGCGACAGTTCCCGCGCTGCGGCTTCGCGCTTCGCCCGATCCTGTTCAAGCAGAAAATTAAGCGCCGCCTCAAGGGTATGGTCCTCGCCGTCGATCCTGAAAGCAAGGCCCGCTGTCGTCTCATCAAACAGTTTGATCCAGGCGGCAGCCCCGATCGAGGAGCGGTCATGCAGGAATTGCTCCAGCTCATCGGAAAGCTGATAGGGCTGCATGGCGCGGATACGGTCAAAAAACGGCTTGTAGCGGGCGAGGTCTGCATTTGCGGCAAACAGACCGGCCAGGTGGTCATCCTCCAGCCGGTTGATCTCCAGCGTGAAAAAAACCAGCCGCCCGGTGTAATCGGTGATCTTTTCTGCGCAGTTCTGAAGAAAGCGGGAACGTCCGGCGTCGGTCGTGTTCTGATAGTGGCGCAGGCCAGCAAAGGACATGATCCGCCCCGAAATGCTCTGAATTGTCTCGTAATCCCGGACGCATTGCAGAAAACTGGCGGCGTCGAGCTCTGCCAACCGGCCCGCATGGGTTTCGGCAAATGCGGTGCAGGCCTGATCGAGCCGGTCAAGATCGTGGGCCAGTTCCGGGGCATCCTCGCCGGTGTAGAGGTCATCAAGGTTCCATTCCGGCAGGTCGCCCAGGCCATCAGCCCCGGCAGCCGAGGGGGTGGCGTCAAAAACGGGGCGGGTGGTGACGACGGGATGCAGGGGCTGCATGAAATCCTCCTTGTGGGTGGTTGTGCAGGTCAGATAGGCATTTTTGGCCCGTCTGCAAGCGCTGTCAGAAGGTGTTTCGCCTTATTGCCGGGCACTCTGGCCGGGGTTTCTGTGCCGCGCCGGTATGTTACGGATTTTCGGCCTCCGGGCCGTGCCGGGCAAAGAACCCGCAGGTCTCATCAAGCATATGGGTGCGAATCTCCGGCGTCTCGAACAGCGCCTCATGCCTGGCCCCGTTCAGCAGGCTCAGCCGCGCGCCCGGCCAGCGCGCCACCAGACGGCGGATCGCGGCGGCATCAACGACCCGCTCGCAAGAGCCAAGCCAGATCAGGGCGGGCAGGGCGGGCAACGGCAGGGCGCGCAGGTGTGGGCATTCCGCAAGCGCGGCGTCAAGCCAGCCGAAACTCGGATGCCCCAGCGCCAGTTCAGGGTGCGCCGCCAACTGGCGCTTCATATAGGCAAACATCTGTGGATCACCGGTCAGATCATTGCCCTCGAACGGCATTGCCGCGACATAGCTGTCAGAGAGCTTGCCGGGCAGGCGGCGACGGGCAAGGCCCAGCCCCACGGCGAGCCGGGCACCCATCCGGGCCAGCGGGCGCAAATGGGCCGGGATCGCAATCCCCCACATCGGCGCGCTGAAACAGGCGGCCCGTACCTTCAGCCCCCCGGCCAGTGCCCGCAGGCCAATCGCCCCGCCCATGGAATGGGCCAGCAGGTAATGCGGCCCCGGCGTCCCCAGCGCCTCAAGCGCATCCGTCAGCGCCGCCACGTCAAGCTGATAGTCGGTAAACCGGCGCACATGCCCGGTGACCGGATCATCGGTCAGCCTGTCCGCCAGCCCCTGCCCGCGCCAGTCGATGACAACGCAGGAATAGCCGCGCTCAAGCAACGCCCCGGCGGTGCGGCCGTATTTCTCGACCATTTCGGTGCGGCCGGTAAAGATCAGGATGCTGCCTCTGCTGCCCCTGTTGCCCCTGTTGCCGCCCCCCCAGTGGCCGATGCGCAGGCGCACACCGTCGGCGGCGGTCAGCCAGAAGGCCGCGCCACCCGCCGGGCCTTCGGCGATGTCGTTGAAAAGGGGGGCCGGGATCATGCCCGAACCAGCATCCCGCCCAGCCTCATCGCCACGCTCATGTCGCCGTCCACCGACAGCCTGCCGGACATAAAGGCGGCAGCCGGGTCAAGGTCACCATCAAGGATCGCCCGGAAGGTGTCGGCGTCGGCGGTCAGGGTGACATCGGCGTCTGCACCGTCTGCGTCGCCCCCCGACCGAACGCCGCCACTGTCGATGACCACCGCGCCCTCATCCCCGATCACGAATCGGGCACTGCCGTCGAATGTGCCGGACAGCTTTGTTTCAAGCGCACCGACCGCTGTGTCGATAATGGAACTCATCCCTGATCCTCCGCAATCTGTTCAGGCAGGCATTCGCATTCGGTCAATCCTGCGCTATGCTGATTCTGTTATGAGCCTGTTTGCCCGAATACTCAAACCTGTCGTTGCGGCATTGGCGGTGATTTTCGCGCCGGTGCCGCCCGTCCTTGCCGAAGAACCGCCCGACAGTTTGTTCGGGGCGCTGGCCGCCGCCGAGTCCGCCGACGCCGCGCGGATGATCGCCGATGACATCCGCACCCATTGGGCGCGGTCCGGGTCTGCGGCGATGGACCTGTTGTTACAGCGGGGCCGGGGGGCGCTGGAAAAGGGCGATGTGCAGGCAGCGCTTGAGCATCTGACGGCGCTGACCGATCACGCGCCCGGATTTGCCGAGGGCTGGCACGCCCGCGCACACGCCTATTTTGCGGCGGAGCTGACCGGCCCGGCGGTTGACGACCTGCGCCGGGCGCTGTCGCTGTCCCCGCGCCATTTCGACGCGATGGTCGGGTTGGGGGTGATCCTTGATCTGACCGGTGCGCCCGAGGATGCGCTGTCGGTTCTGAACAGGGCGCGCGACATCTACCCGCATCACCCCGAAACCGAAGCAGCGATAGAGCGGTTGGAGGCGCGGCTTTTGGGCCGTGACGCCTGACCGACGGACGCCGCAGAAAAGGACGGGGACAGGCATGGGTGCGAAACCCCGGGTTACGGCGGTTCTGGGACCGACCAACACCGGCAAGACTCATTATGCGGTCGAGCGGATGCTGGGCCACCGCACCGGCGTCATCGGCCTTCCGCTGCGGCTTTTGGCACGAGAGGTCTATGACCGGATCAGGGCCTTGCGCGGCCCGAATGCGGTGGCGCTGATCACCGGTGAAGAGCGGATCGTGCCGGAGCGGGCGCAATATCAGGTCTGCACCGTCGAGGCGATGCCCGAAGCAACCGGGGCCGATTTTCTGGCCGTTGACGAAATTCAGCTTTGCGCTGATCCCGAGCGGGGC
>JPPB01000324.1 GCA_001483205.1 alpha proteobacterium 3107 | reverse complement strand
TCATTGGGCTCCGCCCGTTCGGCCCTGAAACGGTCCACCGGACCGTTTCCGAGACGGGCCTCACCCCCCACGGGGCGGCGCGTTCGCGCCTACCGTGCGGGCCGGACGCGGCCTTTCGGGTTGTTCGCGCGCCTGTCCCGACAAAGCGCCTGCCACCGACGACCCGCGCCCCTTATCCGCGGATAAGGGCAAGACCTCTGATATATTGGTGCGTCGGTGGCCAACCCGTCCCGCCCGGCAGAATGCCGGGCAGCGCCCGCCCCGCCCGATGGCGGGCGCTTTGCACCCGCCGGGCCGGGCGCTGCCTTTCGGATTATTCGCGCATCTGTTCCGGCAACGGGCGTGGCTTATCCGCGGATAAGGGCAGAGGGCGTGGCTTATCCGCGGATAAGGGCAAAGGGCGCGGCTTATCCGCGGATAAGGGCAAAGGGCGTGGCTTATCCGCGGATAAGGTCAGAGGACGTGGCTTATCCGCGGGTAAGGGCAGAGGGCGTGGCTTATCCGCGGATAAGGGCAGAGGGAACGCCTTATCCGCGGATAAGGGCAGAGGGAACGCCTTATCCGCGGATAAGGTCAGTACTGCTGACATATACTATAACATCCAAATAACGCTCCCCCGGACCGTTTCCGGGACGGGCCTCACCCCCTCAATGGGGTGGGCGGCGCGCGCGCCCCCCTTGCCTGGCCGGACGCGGCTCTTTTCTGCTTTCCCAAAGGGGATCATGCCATCACGCCACACAAGGGTCATTGACGGGCGCGCCACTTTTCCGGCATGATTTGATCAAATCCCGGGGAACGAATCCCTTCGCCCCGAACAAAGCCGCATGAACAGGTGTTGCCGTGGTATCACACGCCCCCACAGACTGGGTTACCGACCTGCCGGACGCTTTCGCCCGCTATCTGGGCGAGCGGCGGATCGAGGAAGTCGAGTGCATCATCCCCGATTTCGTCGGCATGTCGCGGGGCAAGGCGATGCCGTCCTATAAGTTCAGCCCCGAACAGACGCTTTATCTGCCGGTCTCGCTGTTCTATCAGACGATTTCGGGCGAGTATGTGGACATGGACATCCCGAACCAGTGGCTGGAGCAGGACATCCTGCTGCGCCCGGACATGTCCACCGCCACGGCGGTCCCCTGGGCCGAGGACGCCACCCTGCAAATCATCAGCGATCTGGAAACCCGCGACGGGCAGGGGCTGGACCTGGCCCCGCGCACCGTGCTGAGGCGCGTCCTGGGGGCCTATGCCGGGCGCGGATGGTCGCCCGTGGTCGCGCCGGAGCTGGAATTTTACCTGACCAAGCCCAATATCGACCCGAACGAAGCGATAGAGCCGCCCCCCGGACGGACAGGGCGCAAGGGGGCCAGCCGTCAGGCCTATTCGATGATGGCGGTCGATGAGTTCGGCGAGGTGATCGACACCATCTATGATTTTGCCGAGGCTCAGGGGTTCAGGATCGACACGGTTATTCAGGAAGGCGGCGCGGGGCAGATCGAGATCAACCTGCCGCACGGTGACCCCCTGCAACTGGCGGATCAGGTGTTCTATTTCAAACGCACGATCCGCGAGGCGGCGCTCTGCAAGGGCGTGTTTGCCACCTTCATGGCCAAGCCGATACGGGATGAACCCGGCAGCGCCATGCACATTCACCAGAGCGTCGTCGATGCAAAGACCGGGCAGAACATGTTTTCCAACCCGGACGGGACCGAAAGCGCCGCCTTTCGCCACTTCATCGGCGGGTCGCAGAAATATCTCGGATCGGTGATCCCGCTTCTGGCCCCATATGTCAATTCCTATCGCCGCTTTACCGCAGAGGGGATGAGCGCGCCCACCAATCTGGAATGGGCGGCGGATAACCGCACCACCGGCCTGCGCATCCCCAACTCGGGCGCAGAGGCGCGGCGGGTCGAAAACCGGGTGATCGGCAGCGATGCCAACCCGTATCTGGCCCTGGCGGCAAGTCTGGCGGCGGGCTATCTGGGCATGGTGAACGGGGATGAACCACGCCCGGCGGCGAATTACGAGGTTCTGAAGGGGGGCGAGGAATTGCCCTTCAGCCTGCGCGAGGCGCTTGACCTGTTCGACCGGGATGCCGCGATCAAGGACATTCTGGGCGCGCGTTTCTGCCGGGTCTATTCCGACATCAAATGGGCAGAGCTGGAGGAATACCAGCAGGAAATATCCCCGTGGGAGCGTCAGCACCTGTTGCTGAACGCATAGGGCTTGCAACCGGAGACAACCATGACCGTCATCAGCAATCACCTGCCGACGCCCGCGCTTCAGGCGCTTGATGCCGCCCATCACCTGCACCCCTTTACCAATGATGCAGAGCTTGCCCGCAAGGGCGCGCGGATCATCGCGCGGGCGAACGGGGTGATGCTGACCGATACCGACGGCGTTGAAATGCTGGATGGCATGGCCGGGCTGTGGTGCGTCAATATCGGCTACGGGCGTGAGGAACTGGCAGAGGCCGCCGCCAGGCAGATGCGCGAATTGCCCTATTACAACACCTTCTTTCAGACCAGCCACGCGCCGGTGATCGCGCTGTCCGCCCGGCTGGCCGGTCTCGCGCCCGAGGGGATGACGAAAGTGTTCTATGCCGGGTCCGGGTCAGAGGCGAATGACACCAATATCCGGCTGGCGCGCCACTATTGGGCGGCGAAGGGCAAGCCACAGAAACAGGTGATCATCAGCCGCCGGAATGCCTATCACGGCTCGACCATGGGCGGCGCGAGTCTGGGCGGGATGGCGGCGATGCACGCGCAGGGCGGATTGCCGATTGCCGGGATCACCCATATCGATCAACCGCACTGGTATGCCGAAGGGGGCGAAATGTCGCCCGAGGCGTTCGGCCTTGAACGTGCGCGCCAGCTTGAGGCAAAGATTGCCGAGTTGGGCGAGGGCCGTGTCGCCGCGTTCATCGCCGAACCGGTGCAGGGGGCCGGGGGTGTCATCATTCCGCCCGCAACCTACTGGCCCGAAATTCAGCGCATTTGCGACGCGCATGAGATTTTGCTGATCGCTGATGAGGTGATTTGCGGCTTTGGCCGGACGGGAAACTGGTGGGGGTGCGATACATTCGCCATTCGGCCCGACATCATCACCATCGCCAAGGGCCTGAGTTCGGGTTATGCGCCGATTGGCGGGTCTATCCTGCGGGACGAGGTGGCAGAGACAATCGCGGCGGGCGGCGAGTTCAGCCACGGATATACCTATTCCGGCCACCCGGTCGCTGCGGCGGTGGCGCTGGAAAATCTGCGCATCCTTGAGGAAGAGAAGATCGTTGAACAGGCCGGGCAGGTCGCCGCCCCCTATCTTGCCCGGCGCTGGTCAGAGCTCGCCGATCATCCGCTGGTGGGAGAGGCGCGAACGCTCGGCCTGCTGGCGGGGTTGCAAATGACCCCTGATAAGGCGGCGCGGGCAGGCTTTGCCGCCGGGCCGGGCAAAGTGGGCATGATCTGCCGCGACTTCTGCTTTGCCAATCATCTGGTGATGCGCCATGTGGGTGACCGGATGATCGTCTCGCCGCCGCTGATTATCACGAAGGGGCAGATTGACCTGCTGATTGAACGGGCGTGGCGGGCGCTTGATCAGACATATGCCGTGATCAGGGATGAGGGGCTGCTAAAGGTCGCCTGAGCCATGGACATGCTGACCGCCAATGACGAGGCCGGGGCCTATCCGCCCGCCTGCTATTATGTTGCCCACTCTGCTGCCCGTGCTGGCCTGCCGCCGCCGATGCCGCCCGCTGTCGGCGACATGCGGTGTGATGTCTGTATCGTTGGCGGCGGTTTTACCGGCCTGTCGGCGGCATTGCATCTGGCAGAGAGGGGATATGCGGTCATCCTGCTGGAGGCACATCGGGTCGGGTTCGGGGCCTCGGGGCGCAATGGCGGGCAGGTCGGCACCGGGCAGCGGCGGGATCAGGACACATTGGAGAGGTTGACCGGGCATCAGACGGCCCGCGCGCTCTGGGATCTGGGCCTTGAGGCCGTGGGGCTGGTCAAGACCCTCGCCCGGCGGCCAGAGGTCAATACGCCGTTTCATCCCGGCATCATTCATGCCGATCATCGCGCGCGTTTTGTTCCCGACAGCCTCGCCTATGCCGAAAAACTGCGCAGTGAATACGGTTATGACCGGATCGAGGGGCTGGACCGGGCGGGCATTCGCGCCCTTGTCGGAACGGATGCCTATTTCGGCGGAACGCTGGATCGGGGGGCCGGGCATATTGACCCGCTCTCATTTGCGCTTGGCCTGTCCCGGTTGGCGCGGGCGGCGGGCGCGCGCGTGTTCGAGCGCTCTCGGGTCACGTCAATCACGGCGGGAACGCCGGTGGTGCTGCAAACAGAGACAGCGCGGATCAGGGCGGGCCATCTGGTGCTGGCCTGCAACGGCTATCTGGGCCGCCTGAACAGAACGGTTGCCGCGCGGGTCATGCCGATCAACAATTTCATCATCGCGACGGAGCCGCTGGAGGCGGCGGTTCGGGCCAGCCTGATCGCGGATAACCACGCGGTGGCGGATTCGCGGTTCGTGGTGAACTATTTCCGTTTTTCCGAAGAGGGGCGTCTGCTGTTCGGCGGGGCGGAAAGCTATGGCGCGCGGTTCCCGAAAGACATTGCCGCGAAGGTCCGAAAGCCGATGCTGAAAATTTTCCCCCGGCTTGCCGGAACCCGGATTGATTATGCCTGGGGCGGGACGCTGGGGATCACGATGAGCCGGATGCCCCATTTCGCCCGTCTGAGCGGCAATGCATTGGCGTTGGGGGGGTATTCAGGCCATGGGGTGGCGATGGCGACCCTCGGCGGCAAGCTGGCGGCAGAGGCGATTGCCGGACAGGCCGGACGATTTGACATCATGGCCTCGGTGCCGGTGCCGCGCTTTCCCGGCGGGGTGGCGCTGCGCCAGCCGCTGCTGACGCTGGCGATGGTGTGGTTTTCACTGCGCGACAGGCTGTGATGGCTGCCCCTGCGCCTCAAGGCCGCGAAGATAGGCGGTGCAGCCGGTCAGGGCGGCGGTGTCATCGGTGACAATGCTCACCGGAAACCTCTCCATGAATGTCGCAAAGCGCCCCTTGGCCCGGAAGGCCCCGGCAAAACCCTGCCCCCCCAGAAACGGCAGCACAGAGCGCGCCACCCCGCCGGTCAGGTATATGCCCCCGAATGGCAGGAAGGTGAGCGCCAGATCGCCGATGACCGCGCCGAGCACATCCCGAAACAACCGAACCGCCCGCAGCGCCCGGTCTTCACCGCGATGCGCAGCGGCAACAATCTCGGTCGCCCGGCGCTTTCCGGCGGGGCCGTCGCCCCCGGCCAGAAACAGATCGCAGTTTTCCAGCCCCCGGCCCGACAGCGCATCCTCGACCGAGGCAAACCCGCCGTTTCGCTCTGCAATCCAGTCTGCCAGCGCACCCGGCACCGGGCCACGGGCGCAAAGCGCGGCATGACCGCATTCGCCGGGCGCGACGAACGCGCGCGCCCCGATGGTGTGAACTGCCGCCGCGTTGAACCCGGTGCCGATGCCGACAACCAGCCGCGCGGCCCCGGCCCCCGGCCCGCCATCCTCGCCTGCAAGAACACGCTCGACGGCTGCCGGGGCAAGGTGGTCAAGCGCATAGCCCTGCGCGGCCAGATCATTCAGCACATGGGCCACCGGCGCGCCGCTGATCTCTGCGAGGGTTTCCGCATCTGCCTGCCAGCCCAGATTCGTCAGCCGCCCCCGGCCATGGGCCACCGGCCCGGCAATCGCGACGGCAACCGCATCCGGGCGCGCCTGCGCATGACCCGCCAGATAAGCCCTGATGACATCCGCCAGGGCACCGAAGCCCGCGTTTTCATAATAGGCAACGGATTGTTCGCCGGGCGTCATCGCCGGGGCCAGACCGATGCGCGTATTTGTGCCGCCGACATCGGCGACCAGATAAACAGGGCTGGCGGCGTTTCGTGACATGCGCGGGCACCGGGGGCGTTGGTTTCACACGGGCCTCTATACCCGCGCGGCTTTGCCGCCGACAAGCGGCAAAAGACCACTGCATAATGGCCAAGCCGGGCAGGACGGGTTGGCCGCTGATGCGCCATTATGCAGAGGCCATAGCAAGATTGGCGGGCACCCCGCCCCGCCCCGGACCAGATCGGCCTTTCGCGCGCCCCGGATACATGCGATAGGAACGCGCCAAGCAAACTGTCCGGGGGGACGCATGATGGAAATTCGCGAAGCGCTGACCTTTGATGATGTGCTTCTGGCCCCGGCCGCCAGTGCGGTTCTGCCCTCGGGCGCGGATACGGTCACCCATGTCACCCGCTCAATCCGCCTCAACATCCCGCTTCTGAGTTCGGCCATGGATACGGTGACCGAGGCGCGCATGGCGATCACCATGGCCCAGGCGGGCGGCATGGGGGTGATTCACCGCAATCTGGACATCGAGGAACAGGCGCGGCAGGTCCGCCGGGTCAAGCGTTTTGAATCCGGCATTGTCTATAACCCGATCACGCTTTGCCCCGGTCAGACCCTTGCCGATGCGAAGGCGTTGCAGGAACGCTATCGGGTGTCCGGTTTTCCGGTTGTCGATGACAGGGGGCATGTGCTGGGCATTGTCACCAACCGGGACATGCGCTTTGCCCGCGCCGATGATACGCCGGTCGAGGCGATGATGACCGGCGAAAATCTGGCGATCCTGCATGAACCGGCCAACCGGGAAGAGGCGATCAGCCTGATGAAGGCGCGCCGGATCGAGAAACTGCTGGTGACGGACGGCAAGGGAAAGCTGACCGGCCTGCTGACACTCCGGGACACGGAACAGGCGGTGCTGAACCCGACGGCCTGCAAGGATGATCTGGGCCGTCTGCGGGTTGCGGCGGCCTCTACGGTCGGGGATGCCGGGTTTGCGCGGACGCGGGCGCTGATTGATGCCGGGGCCGACATGGTGGTCATCGACACCGCGCATGGCCATTCCGAGGCGGTGGCCGAGGCGGTTGCGCGTGCCAAGAAACTGTCGAACGAGGCACAGATTGTCGCCGGGAACGTGGCGACAGCGGCGGCGGCCCGCGCGCTGATCGACGCCGGGGCGGATGCGGTGAAGGTCGGGATCGGCCCCGGCTCTATCTGCACCACGCGCATGGTTGCGGGCGTCGGTGTGCCGCAACTGACCGCGATTATGGATTGCGCCGGGGCGGCGCGGGCCTCCGGCGTGCCGGTCATCGCTGATGGCGGCATCAAGTTTTCCGGCGACTTTGCAAAGGCAATCGCGGCGGGGGCGTCCTGCGCGATGGTGGGGTCGATGATTGCGGGCACCGACGAAAGCCCCGGCGAAGTGTTCCTGTATCAGGGGCGCAGCTTTAAGTCCTATCGCGGCATGGGCAGTCTGGGGGCGATGGCGCGGGGCTCTGCCGACCGGTATTTTCAGAAGGACGCCGCGAGTGACAAGCTGGTGCCCGAGGGGATTGAGGGGCAGGTGCCCTATAAGGGTCCGGCGGGGCCGGTCATCCACCAACTGATCGGCGGGTTGCGCGCGGCGATGGGGTATACCGGAAACGCGACGATTGAGGCGATGCGGACGAATGCGTCTTTCGTGCGGATCACCGGCGCGGGGTTGCGGGAAAGCCATGTGCATGACGTGCAGATCACGCGGGAAAGCCCGAATTATCCGTTCGTTTAGGGGGGGGCGAGACCCGATGACGATGCAGGATGCCGTGGGTATTGACCGGATGACTGAGAAAAAATCAGCTAGGCGATCCCGCCCGGCGGAACGCCGGGCAGCGCCTTGGGCTCCGCCCGTTCGGCCCTGAAACGGTCCACCGGA
>JPPB01000323.1 GCA_001483205.1 alpha proteobacterium 3107 | reverse complement strand
GGCGCATTGCAGGCGATTTCGACCACTATACCGGGCAGTTGGAGGTAACCCGTGCCAATCTTGCCGAGGAGCGAAGGACATTGCAGGCGCTTTCCGATCGGAAGGCGAACCTGAGCGCAGAAGCCGCGCAGGCCGAAAACCGTCTTCGCAGTGCGGAACAGCAGGAGGTCGATGCGCTGGCCCGTGGTCAGGAAGCTCACGATGAACTGGAGCGGGGCCAGGGCCGATTGGCCGAGGCACAACAGACAATCGCCGAAGCGGAGCGGTTGCGCAGCGTGATCACCGATATGGCGGACAAAATCCGCGACCTTGAGCGCCAGGAGGCGGAACTTGAGGCGCAGGTCCGCAGCCTTGAGCAGGCGCAGCAGGACGCATCCGCCGCCCGCGACATGGTGCTGGCGGATGTGTCGAGGGCCGGGGCAGACCGTGACACCCTTGAGCGGGAGGTCTCTGACCTTCGGGACGAAAAAGCGGACCTTAATGCGTTGCAACGCCGTGTCTCTGATCTGGAGGCGGACGAAAACCGACTGTCAGAACGTGTTCAATCCCACCGCAACAGGGAAAATGAGCTACAGGCCGAAATAGCGGCTGCGGAAAACATGCTGCAAGCTATCGAAGGCCGGATCACGGACAAGACCGAAGAGGCAGGCGCGCTTGACGGACGTGTCGCGGGCCTGATGGCAACGCTCGGTGATCTTGAAAGGCAACAGGCGACATTGGCCGCCGATGTTGCGGACAAATCCGCAAGGGCGGCTGAAACGGAAAGCCGTGCAAGCCTTGCCGGGGAACGTCTGGCGGACCGGAACGCGGAACTGGCCCGCATTACCGGGCAACTGAACGAAGCAAGGGAACAGCTTGCAACTCTGGGCGAGGAACGCATCACGCTTGAAGCGCAGGTCGCCAGTGCAAGGGATGAGGTGCAACGCCATGACGGGGCGCGGGTGGATTTCGCAGAACTGACCGCAGGGGTCGAGCGGCTTCAGGCAAACAAGGATGCGTTGGACAGGCAGATTCCGGACCTCAGACGCGAGGCCGGGGAAGCGCGCACAGAACTGGCCGCTGCGCAGGCGGAACTGGAGCAGCAGCGTCAATCCCTGTCCGGGACAGTGGCCCGTGCCTCTGCCTTAGAGGCCGAACTCGAAAACCTGACCAGACAGCGCGACGACCTGACCGCCAGCGTCAACGCCTTGCAGGCTGAGGCCGATGCGGCCAGAGACGCTCTGGAACCTTTGCGGGAGGACGCCGCGCGCCTGCGGGCCGAAGTGGCCGCACTCGCGACACAGCGGAGCGACCTCACAACCCGGATCAGCGAGGAACGGGACACGCTGACAAATATCCGGCAGCAACTGGAAGCCGCCCGGCTGATCATGTCACGGGTCGATGATCTGGAGGCGCGCCGGGCGATGCTGGACGCAGAGGTGCGGGAACTCAACGGGCAGAAGCAGGCGGCGCTGACGGAAACCTCTGAGGCCGAGGCGGAATTGGGGACAAAGCGCGCCGAGCTTGCCGATCTCAGGGCGCAGATAATCGTCACGCAGGCGGCGCGTGATGCCTTGCGCCTGTCGCCTGATCCGGCTGTGGAATTATCGCCCCCACCAGAAACAACACCCCCACCCGCCATCACTGAAGAGGAAGACCTGCCATGATGTTTGATGAAAACACTCTGCTGGTGGTTGTGATCGCCGTCGCCCTGATTGTGCTTTCTCTGGTGCAGTTATGGTTGGCCTACCACCATGACAGGGCCGTCACCGCGGCCGGTCCCATCGAAGAACTCGCCGTCTATGAGCGGCGGATTGAAGGGAAGCGGCAAGAGATGAACGACCTGGAGGCGGAGGTCGAGAAACGTCGCCAGGCCTTGGCTGTCAAGACCGACTTGCAGGCCGAGGTTGATGGTCTTCGCAACCAGATAGAGACACTCCTGACCGAATGGGAAAGCCTGCGCGAACGCCGCGAAGAGGTTCAGGCCGTTCGTCGCGAAAACGAAGAGGCCGCGGCGGAGCGCTTGAATCTGAATGCCGAACTTGCCCCGCTCCGCGCCGAATATCTGGAGGTGAAGGAACGGCTGCAAAAGGCGGAAGATCTTGCCGGGCAAACGGAACGCCTGCGCGCCGAACACGAAGAGATCACCCGGAAAGTCGCCGGGATGCGCGCGGAATTGCAGCGCCTTTCGGACGCGGAAAAGCGCATCGAAAACCTTTCAGATCAGGCGCGGGAGATGGAGGCCGACAATGCCCGGCTTGAGGGGCGGATCACATCGCAGGAGGCCGAGTTGCGGGATATGGGTGTGCGGGTGACGCATGAGCGCCGGGCCTTGGCAGAGGCACAATCCGAGCACGGGCGCATCGCCGCAGAAACCGCGACAGAGACCATCGAATTGCGCCGGGTTCAGGGCGAATTGCCCGCGCTTGAGGCGCGGCAGGCCTATCTGCAAGAGGAAATCGCCCGGGCGGAGGGCCGGACCCCTGATGACGCAAAGCGCACCGACCAGTTGCAGGAGTTGAAAAAAACCCCGCCGGTCATCTCTGAAATGAAGCACTGGTCCGAGGCACCCGACGAAACCGAGACCGAGGCGATCAGACGCACCGAACAGCGGCTTGAGGACAGGGGGCTCGTCTACCCGCCGCGAACGCTGCGCGCCTTCCATACCGCAATGAAGGTCAATGAGACCACGCAAATGGCTGTTCTTGCGGGTATTTCGGGAACAGGGAAAAGTCAGCTCCCCCGGCAATACGCGGCTGGCATGGGGATCGGTTTCCTGCAAATCCCTGTTCAGCCCCGATGGGACAGCCCGCAAGACCTCATGGGGTTTTACAACTACGTCGAACAGAAGTTCCGCCCGACGGATATGGCCCGTGCGCTCTGGGCGCTGGACGAGGAAAACAACAAGGACAACGCGGTTAAAGACCGGATGATGCTGATCCTGCTTGACGAAATGAACCTTGCACGGGTCGAGTATTACTTCTCTGACTTTCTGAGCCGCCTTGAGAGCCGCCCTGCCCAAAAAGAAGACGACCGGAACGAACGCAAGGACGCCGAGATCGAGCTTGAAATCCCCAACATGCTGAAACCGCCGAGGATATTCCCCGGCTACAATCTGCTGTTCGCCGGAACCATGAACGAGGACGAAAGCACGCAGTCCCTTTCCGACAAGGTGGTTGACCGGGCAAACATCCTTCGTTTCCCGGCACCGGGGAAAATCAAAAGCGGTGTGGCCACACGCGACACGGGGGAACCATTGGCCCTGTCCCGCAAACGCTGGAAAAGCTGGGTGAAGCCGGTTTCGGTTGTCGAAGATGATAAGGGTGTGAGGGAAAACCTGGACCGCATGGTCGATCTGATGCGGGACTTCAAAAGGCCGTTCGGTCATCGCCTTGGTCGCGCCATCATGGCCTATGTTGCGAATTATCCCGTGCTTGAAGGCGCGCCGCCCCATAGGGATGCTTTTGCCGATCAGGTGGAGATGCGCCTGCTTCCGAAACTGCGGGGCGTCGAAGTTGACGGGACGCAACCATTCGATGAGTTGCGGAAATTCGTCACTGACCTTGGGGACGACAAGCTGGCTGACGCCATTGATAGGGCCGTCAGTGAGTCCGCCGACAGCACCGGTCAGTTCGTCTGGAGCGGGGTGACGCGCTGATGCGCCTGCTGGCAAGGCCCTGGTCGCTCCGGGATCGCGAAAAGGTGCCCCTTGGCCCTGGGGACTGTCTGCTGCTGGAGTGCGACGGCGATGTCTCGCGCGACATCGAGCATGTTCCCCTTCTGCGCGGGAGTATCAGAGAGCGGAAAAGCGCGCTGGCGCTTGTTCCCTATCCGAAGCGAGAGGCGGCAAAGGCCCCGCTGCGAAAGGGCTTTCCCGTCCGCCCCCGCCGCGGGCATGAACCGGTGTCGGATGCTGAACGCCTCGGTGCTAAGGCTCTTCAGCGCATGAATGAAGTGCTGGCGCGGGTTCAGGAGCTCGAAGAGGCCCTTGATGATCCTGAAAACACCTGGGGCCGCCTGCGGCGGGCATGGGAAAGGGCAGAGAAAGAAACCGACCCGCGAATGGCGGAAATCGTCCGTCAGGCCCGCGAGATGGTGCCCGTGCTTCAGAACCTCACGGGCAGGTTCCGAAAGGTGCTTCGGCGTCACCGGGAGCTGACGCCGCTCAGCCGTGTTCGGGAAATGGACCGGGCGTCAATGACCTGGCTCGCGCGGCAGCCCGGACGAAACGTGCCGGAAAGGGCGGGGTCTTCGCAACGCATTCTCGCAACCGTGCGCAGGGAGAATTTCGACACCCTGGAAAATCGTGTTCTGCACGCCTATGCGCGCCTTGCCGCCGACGCCGCGCGTGAATGGCTGCGCGAACACCCCCGCGCCAATGCCAGCGAGCGCTATCGGAATGTCGAAAGTTTTCGCAAGCGGTGCCGCGCCCTTGCCACGGAACTGGCCGGGCTTGGGGTTGCCGTTGCAGAGGCGGGTGTGGCACCGAATTACGTGCTCATGCAGGATCACGGCTATCGAAAAGCGTATGAAAGCTGGGTCAGGCTGTTGCAGAGGCGACAGATCGAGGATGACCTTTGGGCCTGGCAGGCGGAAATGTGGACGGATTTTTGTGTTCTGGCCCTGATCCTCGCGATTGACGAGATGGAGGAAGCGCAGCTTATGGCGCAGTCACCGGTCTTGTGGCGGGCCGAATCCAGCACAGGCCGGTGGTTCGGACATGACAGCCCCATCGCGGTGTTCTGGCTTCGTGAAACCGGGCGGGTTGTCGAAATACAGGCGCGCCCGGAGAACCCCGGCAGCCTGTTAACGGCGGCGCGCGCGCATGTCGCACTGCGGATCAGCGATCTCGGCGAAACGGAGTTGCCCCGCAGGGTGGTCGTCTGGACACCGCACGCCATGGAACGCCTTGACCTTGGGAAAGACGTGCAGGAAGCAGTCAGGTTTGTCGAGCAACAACTCCAGCCGCTGGCGACCAACGAGGTTCTGCGGCACGGCCTGATCCTGACGCCCGCCCATGAACACCCCGAGCATGTGCCACAGACGCGCTCCCGCGCCACAGTGCATGGCATCGCAATCGGGGGGTCCGGTGACAGCCTGAAGCGCGGCTTCAGGGCCGTTCGCCGGTTCATCCGAAGTGACATCTACCGGGGCGCGGAATGACAAAAAAACTCTGCGGCTTTGATGTGAACGGGTGGCGTGACTTTGCCGCGCGCAACTGGGATGTGCAGTCGGACGGGAAAGAGGTGATCGGACCCGGACCGCCCGTCATTTCCTCGGCAGGTCCGGTCACTTCGGTGGTCAGGATGGACCTTGAAGACGGGGACCACTGGTTTGGCGGGCGGCAGGCTGATCTGGCACCTCATGGCCTTGGTGGCGGATGGGGGGCGGTCGGACAGCCGGAAAGACGCATGACAGTGCGCGACACTCTGGGCGCGCTGCATTCGGGCGAGGGGGCCGGGCGGCAACTGGCGGCGGCGTTCAGGGGACTGGCGACAGGGGCGGCCTATAATGTTGTTTCGCTGGATGACATAGCGGAAAGCACGGAATTGCTTCAGGAACGGATGCTGAAAGCGCTTGGCACGGGCCGTTTTCGCAGCCCGATGCTGGTTTGGCGACCGGTTCTTGCGGCATTGTATGCCATCGAAAAAGGGCTTGCAGAGGGCGAATGCACGATCGGCGTTATCTGCCATGCCCCAATGGGGGTGTCGGTCCAGAAACTGCGTCTGCGGCACCCATCGGACCGTTCAACAGAAATCATCGTGCCGGAACGCCGTGCGGCGGCGACCCATGTGCCGGGCGACATTGGCTATGACCCGTTGATTTGCCGCGCACGGGAGCGCGCCGTTGGCCCCGGGGGGTGGTCACCCCGCACGGAGCATCGGGCGCGCGCCCGGTCTGTGGGGCGTCTGGCTCTGGGGTTGGACCCGGCCCCGGAAATCATCCGGCAGGCCAACGGGCAATGGGATGTCATCGACCTCGATACAGAGGCATTTTTGCCCGAAACTTTTCTGGATGATGACATTCCCGACCTGGGCGACTGTTCGGTGGTGTTGCTCGAAACCCTCTGTGAGGGCAGTATCCGCCGCACCCTGTCCGCGCATGTTTCGGCCATGGTGGCCCCCACTGTCAAAACCCTGCCCGCAAAGGCGGTCGCTTTCGGGGCCTTGATCGCGGCCCGCCGGTTGAGTGCGGGAGAGCCGGTTTATTATGATTTCCTGCCTCAGCTCAGCACGATCATCTCTGGCCGGGAAGGGGTCGGGAACGTCGATTTGATTGATGAGAATGATACTATCGAGGCCGGTCGCGTTTATCGCAGCCCGAATCCCGCAGAATTTGCAATCCCTGCCAATCACCCGGATGTCAGGGTGTTCCTGAACAAGGAAGGCGAGGCACACCCCCGAAAAGCAACCGTGTCTCTGGGAACCGCTTTGAGCCAGCCATCGAAGGTATCGCTTTGGGTTGAGCAAAAGCCAGCGGCAGGCCGCGCCCGGATCATACTCGAAGCGCCGGACCTGAACCGGCATTTCGTGGTTGACTGGGATCAGGCGGAAACCGATGGGCGGTCATGGGCAGAGATCATTACACCCCCGCCGCCAATCCCGGAACGTCTGGTTCTGAAATGCGGAAGGAAGCGGTGGGAGGAGAGCAGGCGCGGCCCCGGCCTGATCCGTTTGCTAAGGTCAGTCGGCGACAGGGACCGCATTGAGTGGAAGACATTTGCAGATCAGCTTACGGCGCGGTCCTATGACAAGCAGCAGCACGCCGTATACTACTGCATTTCAAGCGATGGAAAAGTGCCGCCTGATGTGCCGCCGGACTGCATCACCCAACTTGACCGGCTGACGCAACGCGCCCTCGAAGAAACCAGAGGCCGTTTGGCCCGCCCGCACATCAGGCGTGACAATGATGCGCTCCGGTTTCTGACATGGCAGTTTCGCAGATGCCCGGCGGAGGTTGCGAACTGGCTGATCCGGTGCATTAAAAAGCGCCCTTCGCGCGGAAATAACCACCCGTTCATCCTCAACTCTTCAAGCTGGACGCTCATCTATCAGGGCCTTGCCCGGATCGCAGGTGACCCGCAAACAGAACGCCGGATCATGGATTTGCTGCTGTCGTCTGACCTCGGCAAATGGGGCTGGCGTCAGGAAACGGCCTGCATCGCCATCTTGCTGTCCCGCTCTGAAACCGCGCCGGAATTTCTGTCCCGCGATGGTGTGCGACGGCTGGTTGACAGGAACATTCGCGAATATGAGCAGAGCAAAGGCTCGGAATACGACACATTCCATTACACGCCGTTCCTGACCGCGGGCCTCTTGCGCTGGCGGCTGGAGGAGCCGTTCGGACTGCTTCTGGGAAGGGACAGGCTGGCGGACAGGCTTGTCAACGCCATTGACGGCGTGCTGGCTGACCTGAAGAGGGAACGCACTTACCCTTTGGCCCAATCCGGGAAGAAAGCCAAATTCGAGAAGAAAAGGGAGAGGTATATGCCGATCCTCGAAGACCTGAAGCTGAAACTTGAAGGCCAGGAAGGCAACCCGGACTTGCTCATGGACATTTATGTTATGGCCAGCAAGACCCCCTAAACCGCCGCCTTCCGCATCTCTTCCAGGTATATTTCCCGCAGCCGTGCGGTGACCGGCCCCGGCGTCCCCCCCCCGATCTCAACCCCGTCAATGGCGACAACCGGCATGACAAAGGCAGAGGCAGAGGTAAAGAACGCCTCATCCGCCGCCTGCGCTTCGCCGATGGTAAAGCTGCGCTCTTCGACCTCCATCTGCGCCTCTGCGGCCAGACGCAGAACCGCGGCGCGGGTGATCCCGTGCAGGATGTCGCTCGACAGCGCGCGGGTGATGATCCGCCCCCCCCGAACGATATAAGCATTGTTCGAGGTGCCCTCGGTCA
>JPPB01000322.1 GCA_001483205.1 alpha proteobacterium 3107 | reverse complement strand
CGCCGCATCAGCGCCCGCTGGCTTTGCTGTCGGGGCTGGGGCTCTCGGGGCCTGCGGTGCTGGTTCCGCCGGTCTGCGGGCCTGTTGTTCTTGCCTACCCGCAACATCATCCGCCTCTGGCACAGCGACTTCCGGCGGGGCATAGGCAGACCCGTTGGCCCTGTCCGCCGCCACTTCCGGCTCTTGCGGAGCGGGTGCGAATGCCGGGGGCTTTTCCTGATTCCCGGGGGTTTCCGGGGGGGTTGAGGTCGGGTCGAACAGCCCGGCCCGCCTGGCCAATCCTGTCAATGGGCTTATCCGTTTTATCAAGGGTTTACCTCCTTTAGAGCGATACTGTTACGACACATCTGCCGGAATTTCATTCCTTTGGTCCACATTTCCCACCCCACCGGTCAAGGATTGTCACGGATGGCAAGGGGAAGCTCTGCCGACATGATCGCGCCATCGCGCTCAATGCGGAAACTCGCTACCGGCTCATTCATGGCCACCAGTGCGCCAAGCGCCTTGTCCAGCGCATCCGGACCATCCAGAGCCACGCCAGAGGCGCTTTCGGAAATCAGGATGTCACCGGGTTGCAGAGCGCCGCCCGTGGCCGTGGCATTGCTGATGGTGGTGACCCAAGTGCCCGATTTCGCATCGCATTTGATCTCGGCAATCAGGTCATTGGCGAACCCGACCTGACGCAGGACCGGAACCGCCAGCAGGCCGCGCTCGAACCGGTCAGAGCCATCACTCTTAAAGCGGACGGCAAGGCGGGTGAAGCCGTCAGGGTCAACCTTCAGGTTGTTGAGCACCTGGGTGGCAAAGCTCTGGCGGCCATCAAGCGGCGTGTCGTTGATGGTGTAGATCATTGTGCCTTCGCTGATCCAGTTGCCGGAGATTTTCAGATCGGCCCAGGGCATGACTTCGTTGATGAAGGCGATGTTGGAATTTCTCACCCGGCGCGAAGACACCTCGAACGGCAAATCAACATCCCAGTGCGAAAACGAAATCTGGTTCTGTGCCAGGGGGCCGACCGGAGCAGTTTCGGTCACGGCCTCGCCCTCGGCATCGGTTGCGGCGGTATCAGTAGTTGCATCGATTGCGGCTGCGGCGATCTCCTGCCGGGTCTCTTCGCTCGGCCTTGGCGGGGGGGCGTCAGAGATTGCGGCGACGGCTTCCCCGTCTGCCTCTGCCGTTTCCGCGTCTGCTTCATCGGGGGTGATCACCGGAATGTCCGCATCGGCAATGGCTTCGGCCACGGCCTCGGCAGCGGCGATGGCGGCGGCGACCTCTGCGGTTTCAATCTCCGTCTCCGGGATGGGCGTGATCTGCCCGATCTCGGGGGGCTCTGCGGCGGCGATGGCTTCCGTGGTCACTGTTTCGATGGTTTCGGGCAGCACAGGCGCGGCGATGGCTTCCGTGGTCGCTGTGCCGGTGGTTTCGGGCAGCACAGGCGCGGCGATGTCGGTCTCCCCGACCGGGCTGCCGGTTTGCGCACCATCAGCCGCAGGTGTGTCCGCCGGAACACCCGCCACCGTCGCATCCGCCTGCACATCCGGTCGCAGGACCGGCGCGGTGGTGTCGTTCCCCATCATGCCGTAACCGACCACGCCCGCGACAATGAACAGCACCATGACCAGCGTTGCCAGCAGCAGCCTGCCCTTGCTTCTGTGCGGGGGCACTCCGGTGTCCGGCGCGTCGTCTTCGTCCGCGAAGGCCGCGTTCCACTGCTCCGGGGGCGGAGATTTCGGCATCTCTGCCGCGCGCTTTGTCGCCGCCTGTTTTGTTGCCTCGCGCGCCGCCTTTTTCCGGGTTTCCGCTTCGTGTTTCCGGGTTTCCTCATCCTCCCGCAGCATTCGCGAAATCGCCAGCAACGGGTCGTCGTCAACAGCGCCTGTACCGGCGGCGTTGCCGTCCAGCATCGCCAGCCACTCCCCGGCGGATTGCAGGCGATTCTTCGGCAAGGTGCTCATCGCCTTGTCGATGGCCTCGAGAAAATTGGCCGGGTAGCCGTCAAGCGACCCCGCAAGCGGCTCATACGGGTCGTCGCGCCCTTCGGCCAAAGCAGCCAGCCGGGCCTGCCCGTTGACCGGGGCCGCGCCCCTGATCACATGATAGAGCGAGGCGGCCAGCGCATAGAGGTCGCTCCACGGCCCCTGATCACTGCCCGAGATATAGAACTCCTGCGGCGAATACCCGTCCTTGACCACCCGCAAGGCAGACAGCGCCCGGTTGGTGTTGGACGCATGGGCGCGGGCGGCCCCGAAGTCGATCAGAATCGGTTCTCCGTCCTTTTTCAGCAGCACATTGTCGGGCGAGATGTCCCGGTGCAGAACCCCGTGGTCGTGAACGAATCCGATCGCCGACAGCAGTTTCCGCGTGATCCCGACGATCTGGGCGGGCTTCAGTGTGACCGACGGGTCTTCAACGATGTCGAGCAAATCCTTGCCGTCGATGAAGTCAATCGCCATGTAAGCGGTATCATTGTCCTCGAAAACCTGATGCACGCCAACAATGTTCGGATGCACGAGTTTTGCCAGATTGTGCGCCTCTTGCACGAACAGGCGGATGATGGATTGCAGTTCCCGCTTGTGCGCCCGTGATCTGGCGCTGACAATCGTGTTTGTGCGGCGGCAGAACCCGCCGGGAAAGCATTCCTTGATAACGACCTTGCGATCAAGGCTGTCCTGGGCCAGATAGGTGATCCCGAAACCACCGTTTTGCAGGAAACGGGTGATCTTATACTGACCATGCAGCAGCAGCGTTCCGGGTTGCAGTTCATCCACGGCAGCGTCGAAGTCCGTCTTTTCAGCAATGTCCTGCCGCGACATGACGTATCCCCACCTTCCGTTTAACCGCGATCCTGATCAGTTTTCCGGACATTTGCCCTGAAGCCTCGCGTTCCAAAGCAGGAAACAGCGATCAGAGTCGTTGATCGGCAGAGAAACCGGCAAAAGTTGGGCATGAAAGAGGTTTTACCGGGAAATCGGGTCCAATGCCCTGATTTTGCGGCATTTGTTTCCGAATGCGGGTGCATATTGGCCGGGCCGGGCCGCCGTCTGCCCGGACGGGTGCTTTTCCCGACAGCCTGAATTGGCGATGCCTTTGCCATAAAATCCATATGCCCCAAAAGGTTGAGGTGCTCAAAGCCCCTGCCGGGGGGCAGGCAGGGGCGGCGCGGGCCGTTCCGCCGGGCGGGACAGGTTGATGCTGATGTGTCATTATGCAGAGGTCATAAACACTTTTTTGCCATAAATTTCGTTTATCGGTTCCCTTGATGCTTTCGGCGATGATGTTACCTTGTTCTTGTGACCGGGGGCATTGCCGGGGTCTTGCGATTCGGTTTGGCGCATGGGGATGAGGGAACGCAACATGTGCAAAGGACGGAATGATCGGGATTTTCCGCAAGGCGTGTAATAGCAGCTTAAGGAATACGGATTAGACGGCGTAACGGGTGACAGTATGGAAAAAGCAAGAAACACATATCTGCTGGACGTGGCCAGTGAGGCGATGAAGTCGCAAAGCGAGGCGTTTCGCGAATTGTCCGAGCGTCTGAGGCGGCTGGCATCCGCATCCGATGACCGCACGGCGGCGCGGGCGCAGGCCTTGCGGTCGCGTCTCGACGGTTTTGCCGCCAAGGTCATTCTTGTCGGGCAGGTCAAGGCGGGCAAGACGGCACTGGCCAATGTGCTGGCGGGCCACCCCGGCCTGTTGCCGTCCGATGTCAACCCGTGGACCTCTGTGGTGACGAATATCGCCATCAACAGCAAGGCGGCGCAAACCGGGACTGATTCGTCGTCCAGTGCCCGGTTCACCTTTTTCAACCGCGATGAGTGGGACACGCTGATGGTGGGCGGCGGGCGCCTGGGGGAACTGGCGGCGCGGGCCGGGGCCTCGGACGAAGCGATGCGCATCCGGGAACAGATTGAGGAAATGCGCCTGAAGACCGAGAAACGCCTTGGCCGGCATTTCGAGGTGCTTCTGGGCCAGAGCCACGATTACGGCTATGTCGATACCGAACTGATGGAGCGTTATGTCAGCCTCGGGGATGGGGACGAGACAGAGGATGTCGGCTCCAAAACCGGGCGGTTCGCGGACATCACCAAATCCGCCGACCTGTTCCTCAATGTGCCGCAATACCCGATGCCGGTGCATTTCTGCGACACCCCCGGCGTCAATGACAGTTTTCTGATGCGGGAACAGATCACCCTGCGCAGCCTGCGGGGGGCGGAGCTCTGCGTCGTGGTGCTGTCCGCGCATCAGGCGCTGTCCACGGTTGATCTTGCGCTGATGCGGATCATCGCGACGATGGAAAAGCGGCAGATCATCCTGTTCGTGAACCGGGTGGATGAACTGCGCGATCCGGCGCGGCAAATCCCCGAGATTCGCGATGTCATTCGTGACACCCTGACCACCCATAAGGCGGCAAACGATGTGCCGATCCTGTTTGGCAGTGCCAAATGGGCAGAGGCCGCGCTGCTTGGTTATCAGGAGGCGATGCCGAGGGATTCCGCCGACACGCTGAGTGCCTATCTGCAAAACCGGCCGGAACTGAAGGATATGGGCGGTGAGCAAGCCGTCTGGCAGGCGTCCGGTGTGCCCGACCTGCTTGGCGCGGTTTCCGAGCGCATCGGGCAGGGCAGCGCGCAGCATATTTATGACAAGATCAGCCGCAACGCGCGCAACCTTGCCAACGAGGCGCGCGCGGTGGTTGCCACGGACCAGAGCCGTGAGGCCGACGAAGGCGCGATCAGGGCGGACGGAACGGACATCGGGCAGACGATCCGCGAGGTCGAGGATCACTACAAAACCATGCTCGACAATGTGTGTTCGGCCCTGCATCAGGAACTGCTGGCGCGGATGGAAAAGGCGCAGGACGGGTTTGTCCGCCGGGCGACGGCCTCGCTCATCAAACATTTCGAGCGCCACGGAGAGCAGGGAACATGGCGCTATGATCCCGCCGGGCTGCGGGTTCTGCAACGGTCTGCCTATCTGGGGTTTTCCAGGGCAATCGGGCAAAAGGTCGGCAAGGTGCTGACCGAGGCGGCACGGAATGTGGAGTCCGTGTATCGCGTTGCCCTTGGCGATCAGTTGCCCGATTTCCGCATCGAAGCCCCGGAGCCGCCGCGGATTCCGCCGCCGGTCGGTCTGGGCAGGACCATCGCGCTTGACCTTCAGGGCAACTGGTGGCGGCGCTGGTGGCAGCGTCGGCGCGGCTTTGAGGCCTCTGCCGGGGAATATGCGCAACTGATCCGCGCCGAAACACAGACGATCCTGAACGAGCTCGACAGCGGTCAGGTGCAACCGGTCTTGCAGGAATGCGCGGCGATCTATGCGGCCTTCATGCAGGAGCATGTCGAAACCATCGGGCGGCTTTCCGCCCCGGCGGGGGATGTGGCACAGGACGGCCCGGCCCCGGACGCGGCTAAACCGCAATCGGCGGCGGTCTTTGATGAAATCCTGCGCGATCTGAACACGCGGGCCGCCTAGAGAACCAAAGAAACAGTGAAATGTCGGAAAAGCGCAACGGTAAGAGTGGTAAGCGATGACAAGACGCAAACCCTGTATCGCGTTGATGGGTGAATTCAGCGCTGGCAAGACCACATTGATCAACTTTCTGCTGGGGGAGGACATTCTTCCCACCCAGGTGACGGCGACCCATGCGCCGCCGGTCTGGATCAGCCACGGCAATGACGCGCCTTATTATCTGGATTCAGATAATGAGCGACATCCGGTGGCCTTGTCAGAGCTTCAGAGTCTGCCCGTCGAACGGGTCCGGTATATCCGGGTCTGGTCACAGGCGGAAATCCTCGAGACGATGGACCTGATCGACACGCCCGGCATCTCTGACCCCAATATCCCCGAATTTCACCGGGAAACCGCGATTGAAAACGGGGATGCCGCGATCTGGTGTACCCACGCAACCCAGGCATGGCGGGAAAGCGAGCGCAGCGCATGGATGACCGTGCCGGAACCGATGCGGGCGCGCAGTATCCTGTTGGCGACACGCTCTGACAAGTTGAGCGAGCGCGAGCGTGAGCGCGTCAGAAAACGGCTGACCCGCGAGGCCGGAGGTGATTTCGCCACGATCATCATGTTTTCCGCGACCGATGCGATACTTGCCGCTCAGGACGAGGAACTGGCGGATTTGTTTGCTTCCTGCGGCGCAAGGGCATTGCTGGATACGCTGTATGAAACTGCGGCGGCGATAGCGGCGGAGCCTGATGCTGAGCCTGCCCCGCCGGAGGCCCCCGTGGCGCTGATTCGCCCCACCCGTGTCAGGCGCGCGGAGCGCATGGAGCGCGAGCGGATCAGCCCCGAGAATGCCGAAAGGGTGCGGAGCCGGGTCTTGCTGGATGACGAATCGCAAGCGGTCGCCAGCTCTCTGCGGCAGGTCTTTGCCGAAGCACCGGAGGAGGTGCCGCCGGTCGCGCAGGATGAGACGGATGCCACAGAGGGTGCGGACGGTGCGACGGATGATCTTTCGCCGCCGGAGGCCCCCGCCGCCCCCCTGCTGCTGGGCGCTGGCGACAATACGGTCCAAATGCGGACGGCCGAAATGCAGGCCGATGCGGGCGAACCGGATGAGCCTGATGAGCTGGCTGAACCGGATGAGCCGGACATGAGCAGCGAGAACGACGAGACACCTGGGGCAATCCCGCTCGGGCGGCCCGTCGGCGCGCTGCAAATCTGGCGGCAGGTGTTGTCGCAACGCAACATTGAAACGACCGCCGATGTGGTGCAGGCCTTTGAGGATTTCATCGAAGCGATGGAGGCCCATGGCCTGTTCGTGCCTGCGCCGGAAAACCCCGATCCTGACCGGGCTGAAAATTCAGGCTGGCGCATACCGGGCTAGTTGGGCAAACTGGCGGCGAATGTGAATGTGGCCGGATGCCGACAGGACATCCCGGCCCTGGGATTTCGCGGGTATGGTGGCGGATGGCATTGAGCGAGGCCCTGAGAGAAGGTTTGGAGACGATTCCGGGGTGCCGGTCCGTCTGTTATGTGGATATGCGCGCCGGGCTGGTTCTGGGGGCGCAAAGCCACAAGCCTTGCCCGCAGGAACGCTATGACCGGATGGCGGACATGGCCGCGCGCCTGTTCTCTGAGGATGTGCTGTCACTGGTGGAACATGCGGCAGAAACCGCCCCCGACACGGAATTTACCGTTTGTGATCCATCCGGGGCGACTGTCTTTGTCCGGGGCACGGAAGAACCGGACCATGCTTTGTGCTGTCAGTGCGACCTGCCGGTGGACCCGCCGGAAATTTCCGATGCCATGCGCAGCCTTCGCCGGAAGGTGACGCATGTGTTTTCCAAGATGTGAGCGCCGGGCATGAGCGTCGATCAGAATGCGGTTGAACTGATTGCCCTGGCGAAGGCGCTGGCCGCGCCGCGCCGGGACGGATGGCGTGATGTGGATGCAGATACGGCTGCGGGCAAGCTGCGGGCGATCCTGTCAGAGGTTGAGACGGCAATCCTGCCCCGCGCGCTTGAGGTGCAGACAGGGGATGACCACTGTGTGATCGTGGCCAATGGCGCGCGGGTGGTTGCGCTGGGGCCGGGGGAAGAAACCGCCGTGCATCCGGATTCGCGGGAAGAACGATTGTGCCGGGCCGCGCAACGGCTGCGTCGTTTCTGTCAGGCCAAAGGGGGGCTGCGGGTTTTGTCCCGCCCCGCCACTGACGCGGTGCTTGCCGATGACATCGGCCTGACCCACAAGGAACTGACCCGATATGCGCAGGATCAGGGCTGGCTGCACGAAGAGGACGACGCGGGCTTTCACGAAGCATTGCTTGAAGAGGCAAGCGCGACGGCCCTGTTCCCGGCGGACGGGGCGGCGGGCGCAGTGACGGGGGATGCCGCCGCTCTGCCCGACACCGGCAGGATGAAAGCGCTTACAGAAGAACTGGCGGGCTGGCTGGGGG
>JPPB01000321.1 GCA_001483205.1 alpha proteobacterium 3107 | reverse complement strand
TGAGGCCCGTCTCGGAAACGGTCCGGTGGACCGTTTCAGGGCCGAACGGGCGGAGCCCCAAGGCGCGGCTCGGGCAGTTCCGCCGGGCGGAGCATTTGGGGGGCTATACAGCTTTATGCAGAGGTCTTCCGAAAGGCCATGTCCGGCCCGCATAGGGGGACGCGCCGCCCCGCTCCATTGAGGACCGGGGCAGCGCGGCCCGGTCTTACGACCGGGCGGGACGGGTTGGCTGCCTATGCACCATTATGCAGAAGCCTTTTTCCTGTATGGCCCCATCCCCTGCCGGGCCAGCCCGTCGGCGCGTTCGTTTTCCGGGTGCCCGGCGTGGCCCCTGACCCACTTCCATCTGACCTCATGGCGGGCCTGCACTGCATCCAGCCTCTGCCAGAGTTCAGCATTCTTCACCGGTTTCCGATCCGCCGTCTTCCAGCCGTTCCGCTCCCAGCCGCCGATCCACCCGGTAATTCCGTTCTTCACATAGGCGCTGTCGGTCACGATGGTGATTTTCACCGGCCTGTCCAGGGCCTCCAGAGCACGGATCGCCGCCAAAAGCTCCATACGATTATTGGTGGTCCCGGCCTCGCCGCCGCTCAGCTCGCGCTCTTTCACAACCTTTCCGCCATCCGTCGCCTGCATCAGCACCCCCCAACCGCCGGGGCCGGGATTGCCGGAACACGCGCCGTCGGTATAGGCGAAAAACTCCGGCGCGGGGCGACCGCCCGCCTCTGCCACGCTCATGCGCTCTCCCTCAACAGGCGCGGGGCCTTAAATTCAACAGTCTCTTGGGCGATTTCAACCTGCTCAACCGTCACATCAAACCGCTCGCGAAAGGCCCCGACCACCTCATCGACCAGCACCTCGGGGGCGGACGCGCTCGCGGTCAGACCGATGGCCCGTGCGCCCTCCAGTGCCCGCCAGTCGATATTGGCGGCGCGCTCAATCAGTTGTGCGTAATTGCACCCCGCCGCTCTGCCGACCTCGACCAGACGCCTGGAGTTGGAAGAGTTCGGCGCGCCGATCACCAGAATCGCGTCGGATTTGGGGGCGATTGTGGATACCGCCTGCTGGCGGTTGGTCGTCGCATAACAGATGTCTTCCCGGTGCGGCCCGACAATGGCGGGAAAGCGCGCCCCAAGAGCCGCGACTATTTCCGCAGTGTCGTCAATCGACAGGGTTGTCTGGGTGATATAGGCCAGACGCGCCGGGTCTCGCACCGTCAGCGCGTCCACATCGGCGGCGGTCTCGACCAGCAACACCTCGCCCCCCGGCAACTGGCCCATGGTGCCAACCGTTTCCGCGTGCCCGGCGTGGCCGATCATCACCACCTGACGCCGGTGGCGCGCATGGCGCTCGGCCTCCAGATGCACCTTGCTGACCAGCGGGCAGGTGGCATCGACATGGATCATCCCCCGCCGGGCGGCCTCTTCGGACACCGCTTTCGGCACCCCGTGGGCGGAAAAGATCACCGGGCGGTCATCGGGGCACTCGTCCAGTTCCTCGACGAATACGGCACCCCTTTCGCGCAGCCCGTCCACCACGAACCGGTTATGGACGATCTCATGGCGCACATAGACCGGCGACCCCCATTTTTCCAGCGCGGCCTCGACGATCCTGATCGCCCGCACCACACCGGCGCAGAAACCACGCGGCGCGGCAAGATAGAGGGTCAGGGGCGGTTTCATCCCGGGGCATTGCCTTCTGTCTGGTCGGGGGCGTTCTAAACCGATCCGCCCGTCCGGGTCCATACCCGGCGGACAGAGCGGCGGGAACGTGAACGACCGGACCGGCAGAGCGCGCGGGGGTGTGCCGCTAATGCTCTCGCGGGGCGCGACCGATCACCGCTCTCAACTCGTCCAGTTCGATGAAATTGTCAGCCTGACGGCGCAGTTCATCAGAGATCATCGGCGGCTGAGAGCGGATGGTCGAGACAATCGAGACCCGGATGCCCTGACGTTGCAGGCTTTCCACCAGTGGCCGGAAATCCCCGTCGCCCGAGAAGATCACGATGTGGTCCACATGGGGGGCCAGTTCCATCGCGTCCACGCACAGCTCGATGTCCATATTGCCCTTGACCTTTCGCCGCCCCATCGAATCGATGTATTCCTTGGCGGGTTTGGTCACCATCGAAAAGCCGTTATATTGCAGCCAGTCGACCAGCGGGCGGATCGGGGAATACTCTTCATGCTCCAGAAGCGCGGTGTAATAGAGCACCCGCAAGAGCTTGCCCCGGCGCATGAACTCCTGCCGCAGGAGCTTGTAGTCGATGTCAAACTCGAGTGCTTTAGCCGCCGCGTAGAGGTTGGAACCGTCTATGAACAACCCAAGCCGTTCGTCCTTGTAAAACATCCAAATTCCTTCCAATAGGTGATTTCGCCGGTATTGTCGGGGCCGGGGCACGGGCCGGAAACCCGCACCTGATGAAATGACAACACCGCAGGCGACTGTAGGCAAAAAGCGCAATGCCGCAAGCCCAATATCAAGAAAAACACGCTTTGGCGGCGTTTATTGCGCTTGGCGCGAATGAACCTGCTGACACTCGCCTCAAATACCTGAACATAAGGACAGGTTTGCAGGCATTAGAGACCGGACAGGTTGTGATTCGCGCCATCAGCCGATTCTATCGCACCCCGTGTTTTCCCCCCGGCGCGGGGCCGGATTTCGTCAATGCGGTGGCGAAAGCGGAAACCAGCCTGTCCGCCGGGCAGTTTCTGGATCATCTGCATTCGGTTGAACGGGCTTTGGGGCGGGTGCGTGCCGAACGCTGGGGGCGGCGAACGCTTGACCTTGATCTTCTGTCCCATGACGACGGGATTGCGCCGGATGAAGAAACATTCGCCCTCTGGCGCGACCTGCCGCCGGAACGGCAACGGCTCTGTGCGCCGGACCGGCTGATCCTGCCCCATCCACGGCTTCAGGACCGCGCTTTTGTCCTTGCGCCCTGGGCCGACATCGCCCCGGACTGGCGGCATCCGGTTTCCGGGCATTCTGTCCGGGAGATGCTGGTGGCCCTTGCGCCTGAGGACCGCGCAGGTGTCATTCCGCTTTGTCCGGCGGAATCGGGTTGAATCGGGGTTGTCAAGCCCCTCTGACGGGCGTAGAAACGCGGCTCCCGAGGCACGGAAACGGAAAGAGAGCGCCCATGGCCCGCGTTACGGTCGAAGACTGCACCGACAAGGTTTCCAACAGGTTCGAGCTGGTGATGCTCGCCGCCCATCGCGCCCGTGAAATCTCGGCAGGTATGCCGCCCACGCTTGATCGTGACAACGACAAGAACCCGGTCATTTCCCTGCGCGAGATTGCCGAGGAAACCCAGACCGCCGATATGCTGCGCGAGCGCATGATCGAAAGCCATCAGACCCAGATCGAAATCGACGAACCGGAAGAGGATTCGATGTCGCTTCTGATGAGGGCCGAGATCGACAAGCCCGAACAGGATGACATGTCGGACGAAAAGCTGCTGCGCGCGCTCATGGAAGCGCAGGGGCAGCAGTAACAGCGCAAAGCCTCTGAGGATACGGGCCGGATGATCTCTGCCAATGGTCTGACCCGGCTGGTGCGCAGCTATAATCCGAAGACGGACACGGCGCTTTTGCGCGACGCCTATGCCTATGGCATGGCCATGCACGAGGGGCAGACCCGCCGGTCCGGTGAACCATATTTCAGCCACCCCGTCAGCGTCGCCGCCATCATGGCCGAACTGCGACTTGATGACGCAACCCTTGTCACTGCCCTTCTGCACGACACCATCGAGGATACGAAATCCACCCATGAGGAAATTGCCGACCGGTTCGGCGAAGAGGTCGCGCAACTGGTTGAAGGCGTCACCAGTCTGTCCGGCCTTCAGTTTTCGTCGTCCGACGCACGGCCGGCGGAAAATTTCCGCAAGCTGTTCATGGCGATGACCCGCGACCTTCGGGTGGCTATGGTCAAGCTGGGGGACCGGCTGCACAACATGCGCACGATCCGCTTTGTCCCCAAGGAAAAGCGAGAAAGGAAAGCGCTCGAAACGATGGATGTTTTCGCGCCGCTTGCGGGGCGCATCGGGATGCAGTGGATGCGCGAAGAACTGGAAGACCTGGCCTTTCAGGTTCTGAACCCCGATGCGCGCATCTCGATCATGCGCCGCTTCGTTTCGCTGCGCAGGGAAAGCGGCGATGTGATCCTGAAGATCACCAGCGACATCGAAAATGAACTGGACAAGGCCGGGATCAGGGCAGATGTGATCGGGCGCGCCAAGCGGCCCTATTCCATCTGGCGCAAGATGCAGGAAAAGGACCAGGGCTTTTCGCGCCTGTCAGACATCTACGGGTTTCGGATCATCACCCACAGCAACGCCGACTGTTACGGCGTTCTGGGGGCGATTCACCAACGTTGGCGGGCGGTGCCGGGACGGTTCAAGGATTATATCAGCCAGCCCAAATCGAACGGCTATTGCTCGATCCACACCACCGTATCGGGGCGCGACGGCAAGCGGGTAGAGGTGCAGATCAGATCATCCGAGATGAACGAGGTCGCCGAAAAGGGGGTCGCCGCCCATTGGTCCTATCGTGACGGCGTGCGGTCGGAAAACCCCTTTGCCGTTAATCCCGCCGCCTGGTTCACCGATATGAGGAACTGGTTCGAGACCGAGGAAAGCCATCAGGCGTTTCTCGAATACGTCAAGCTCGAGATGTATTCGGATCAGGTGTTCTGCTTTACGCCCAAGGGCGATGTGATCAAGCTGCCCCGTGGCGCAACGCCGCTGGATTTTGCCTATGCCGTCCACACCCGGATCGGCAACAGTTGCGTCGGTGCCAAGATTGATCATGTCCGCGCACCGCTGTGGACCCGGCTGAAGAACGGGCAATCGGTCGAAATAATGAAGGCCGAGGGCCAGCGCCCGCACGCCACATGGCTTGATATTGTTGTCACCGGCAAGGCAAAGGCTGCCGTGCGTAAATCCCTGCGCGAAAAGGATCGCGAGCGTTTTGTCCGGCTGGGGCGTGAACTGGTGCGGGTGTCGTTCGAGCATGTGGGCAAAAAGGCCACCGACAAGGCGCTGATCACCGCCGCCCGTCAGCTTGGCCTGATCAGCTCTAATGAAGAGGTCGAATATGTGGGCCGGAAGGTCAATGACAGGGATTTGACCGCCGCCGCGCACAAACTGGGCCTGACCAGTGCCGATGAACTGGTTGCCCGGATGCACCACACCATGAGAAACGTGCGCGATGAACTGCTGGCCCGGATCGGGCGCACCGAGATCACCGCAGGCGATGTGGTCAGGGCCGTCTATCCCGACCTGACCCCTGCTCATGGCGAAGAGATCGACGCCCGGCGCGCCATCGCCGGTCTGTCCGACGAACAGACTTTTGAGCGCGCCGGGTGCTGTCAGCCGGTCCCCGGAGAGCGGATCGTCGGCATCACCTATCCCGGTCGCGGCATCTTCATTCATGCGGTCGATTGCGAGATTCTGAAGCAGTTTCAGGATGATTCGGACAACTGGATGGACCTGCGCTGGCACAGCGGGCGGCACTCCTCTGCATACGGGGTCACGCTGAATCTGACAATCAGCAACGATGCCGGTGTCCTGGGACGAATTTGCACATTGATAGGAGAGCGAAAGGCCAATATCTCTGATCTGGATTTTGTTGACCGGAAACCGGATTTTTACCGACTGCTGATTGATGTGGAGCTGCGCGACGCGGAACAACTGCACGCTATCCTTCATGTGTTACAGGCTGACAGCGATGTTGCCGAGGTCGAGAGATACCGGACGCCGGAGCGACAACCGTAATCAGTGACCGACCCAACAAGGGGATCAATGTGGTCTTCAAACGACGCGACCGACGACCTGTGCTGCAAACCATCGCGGATTTCGTCTATCCGCGTGGCGGCTGGTCGCGCGCGTATCTCTATGTGCGTCACCGCTTGCACCGCCTGCCCGATCCGCCGCACCGGATTGCCCGTGGCATTTTCGCCGGGGTCATCGTCTGTTTCACGCCGTTCTTCGGCCTGCATTTCATTCTGGCGGCGCTGGTGGCAAAGCTGATGCGCGCGAACATGCTGGCGGCACTGCTGACCACGTTCATCGGCAACCCGCTGACTTTTCCGGTCATTGCCGCGATCAGCTTGTCACTCGGCCATCTGATCCTTGGCAGCGAGGCCGACGGGGTGTTGCGGGACACGTCCCTGACAGAACTGTTTCTGGGCGCGGCCCGCGATTTCAAGGACAATTTCGCGGCGCTGTTCACCACCGGGCGCGCGGTGGATTGGTCTCACCTGTCCGTGTTTTATTCAGAGGTGCTTTTGCCCTATCTGATCGGCGGGGCGATTCCGGGCTTTCTGATCGCCACGGTCAGTTATTATCTGTCGGTGCCGGTGATCACCGCCTATCAGAACCGCAGGCGCGGCAGGCTGCGCGCCAAGCTGGAGGAACTGAAGGCGCGAAAGGCGGCAAAGAAGAAGGCTGACGACGCCGGAAAACGCGGTTAACGTCTGCGGGTGGAATCAGCGGAGAACCGGGATGTCCGATTCGAGCGGCGGCAGGCTCAGACTGGGCGTGAACATTGACCATGTGGCCACGGTGCGGAATGCGCGCGGGGGGGCGTATCCTGACCCGCTGCGCGCCGCGCGTATTGCCGAAGAGGCCGGGGCCGACGGCATCACCGCCCATCTGCGCGAAGACCGCCGCCATATCTCGGACGCTGACATTGACGGGCTGATGGAGGTGCTGGGCATTCCGCTCAATTTCGAGATGGCGGCGACCGAAGAGATGCAGGCGATTGCCCTGCGCCACACGCCGCACGCGGTTTGCATCGTGCCGGAAAAGCGCGAGGAAAAGACCACCGAGGGCGGTCTGGAGGTCGCGCGAGAGGAAAACAGGCTGGCCCATTTCATCGCCCCCCTGCGCCGGGCCGGGTGCCGGGTTTCGATCTTTATCGCCGCCGACCGGCGTCAGGTCGAGGCCGCGCACCGGATCGGGGCAGAGGTGGTTGAGCTGCACACCGGGGCCTATTGCGACGCCCATGCCGAGGGCCGGGTGCAGGACCGCGACCGGGAGCTTGAGGCCCTGCGCGATATGGCGACCCATGCCCACGGGCTGGGGCTGGAGGTTCACGCCGGTCACGGGCTGACCTATGACACCGTGCAGCCGGTCGCCGCCATGCCCGAGGTTCGCGAGCTTAACATCGGCCATTTCATTATCGGTGAGGCGATTTTTCGCGGCCTGACCCCGGCGATTGCCCGGATGCGCCGCCTGATGGACGAGGCGCGGGCGTGAGGGCGTATCGGTTCAGCCCGCTGCGTTTCGGCGCGATTCAATTCGCCATCGCGATATGCGTTGCGGTTGTGTCGACTATTATTATTTTTCTGGGCGGACCGGAGGTTTCAGGCACCGCAACCTCTATAGCGGCAGCAGCGGGCAGTGCATCTCTGGAGGGACGAAGAAAAGCACGCCTGGACCGCGCCGGACCAGAAGACGATGAAATACGGCGTGTTAGCTACGGCATGTTGGCTGTGACTGTCGTTGTGAACATTGTTCTGGGCGTTATCTCTGTGATTTTATTCCGAGCTTCAGGTAAAGAAGTGCCGTGGAGCGTTTTTTTGCAAACGCCGTTTCTGGTGGTTATGATCATACTTTTTTTGCTTTGCTGGCTGATGATGCGGTTTATATTCGTCTCTACTGCCCGCCACGAAATCAGAAAGCTCTGATCCGGTGATCCTCGGCATCGGCACGGACCTTGCGAATATCGACCGCATCCGCCGCACGCTCGACCGGTTCGGCGACCGGTTCCGCACCCGCGTCTTCACCGAAACCGAACAGCGCATCGCGGCGCGGCGCACCGACGAGGCCGCAACCTATGCCAAACGCTGGGCGGCTAAGGAAGCGTGTTCCAAGGCGCTCGGCACCGGGCTGCGCATGGGCACCAGGTGGAAAGAGATGAGCGTCGCCAACCTGCCCACC
>JPPB01000320.1 GCA_001483205.1 alpha proteobacterium 3107 | reverse complement strand
CCGCCCCGCCCCATGGCGGGCGCTTCGCTTCCGCCGGGCCGGGCGCTGCCCTTCGGACGGGTCGCACCTCTGTCCCGGCAAGGTGCCTGCCCCTTACGCCCTGACAGGATCAGGGGTGGAGTCTGTGATCAATTCTACTTCGCCACGCTATAAAGGCAAAGGGTCAGGCGTGGGTCAGGATCGGCCCCAGCGCCCGGCCCGCCAGCAGATGCACATGCAGATGCGGCACTTCCTGCGCCCCGTCCCGGCCCGCGTTTGAAATCAACCGATACCCCGTGCCGCCACCACCGGGATGCACCCCCAACCCGGCGCAGACCCTGCCGATGGTGCGGGTGAAATCGACGATCTCCTCGGCAGAGGCGGCCCCGGCGAAGTGGTCATAGTTCACGTAAGCGCCCTTCGGGATCACGACGATATGGTCGGGTGCCCGGGGGCTGATGTCGCGAAAGGCGAGGCTGTGCTCTGTCTCCGTCACGGTGTCGTTCGGGATTTCCCCGCGCAGGATTTTGGCAAAGACGTTCTGGTCATCATAGGCATAGGCCATGTCTGTCTCTCCTGATCGGCAAGGGGATGGCCCGGTGAGGCAACCCCGTCCGCCCCGGACTGCGGTATTTCAGCCGGTTTCGCAAGCGGGATTGTGTTTTTTGCCCCATCCGTTCCGTGCCCCCTACCGCAGCCTTCGCAGCAGCTCCATCGACGCAAACCCGTCCGGCGGCAGCCCGGCGGCCCCCTGATAGGCGCGGATGGCGGCGACCGTATTCGGGCCGATCAGCCCGTCTATGCCCCCGGTGTTGAAACCGGCGCGGGTCAGACGGCGCTGAAGCTCCTGCTTTTGCCGGCGGCTGAGGGGCTTTTGGCTTCGCGGCCATGGGGCCTGAATGGCCGGGCCGCCCGCGATCCGGTCAGCAAGATGCCCGACCCCGACCACATAGGCATGGGCGGCGTTATACCGCCCGATGACGTGGAAATTGTCGAAAATCATAAAGGCCGCGCCCTGCCTGCCTGCGGGCAGAAACACCGAGGCCCGCCCGTGGTCCGGCACCGGATAGCCGGTGATGTCGCGCACCCCCAGACGTGTCCACTCGGCGACGCTCTTCTTCGTCCGTTCGCCCGATTGCGCATAGTCGAAACCCTGCGGCAGGCGGATCTCCACCCCCCAGGGCTGTCCCATGGTCCAGCCGTGGCGGGCAAGATAGGCGGCGGTCGAGGCAAGCGCGTCGCCCGGATCATCCGACCAGATGTCGCGCCTGCCGTCCCCGTCGAAATCCTGAGCATATTCCAGATAGCTGGTGGGGATGAACTGGGTATGACCCATTGCCCCGGCCCAGGAGCCGGTGATCTTGCCCGGCGGCGCATCACCGGACTGAACGATGCCAAGGGCGGCGATCAGTTGCTGCTCAAAGAACCGGCTGCGGCGGCTGTCATGGGCAAGCGTCGCCAGTGCCTCGATCACCGGGATGTTGCCGCGGTTTGCACCATAGGCGCTCTCCAGCCCCCAGACGGCGGTGATGATTTCCTTTTCAACCCGATAGCGTGCCTCGATCCGGTCGAGAAGCGCGTCATGCCGCCGGAGCGCGGCGCGGCCATCACGCACACGGGTGTCCGAGACCGCGCTGTCCAGATACTCCCATATCTGGCGGGTAAATTCGGACTGGTTCCTGTCTCTGGCGATGACATTGGCGTTGTGGCGCACCCCCCGGAAGGCGCGGTCGAGCACCGCGTCGCTGATCCCCGCCGTGCGGGCGCGGGCGCGAAATTGGATGATCCAGCGCTGAAAATCCGCATTTTGCGGGGCGGGGTCGGCTGGCAGAGCAGGGTCGGCAGCCATGGCGAGGGGCCTTTCCGGTTGGGGCGATCCGGCGGTGACGGGCGGGCGCGGGGCCGGACGCGGAGAGCGCTCGACCCCCTGTGCCTCAACGGACAGGGGGAGCAGGATCAGGGCGCAGGTGCCTGTAAGCAGGTGTCGAAAAGTGACGGGGCTCATGTCCGTTCCCGATTTCCCACGGGCGAAGGATAACGCAGATCGGGGCGCGCGCAAGGCCAGATGAGGTGATATGCGCGGGCACTCCGGGAAAGAGGCGGGGAAGGGGCGCAATCGGCTCGGCAAGGGGGGCGTTGGACAGATTGCCGCGATTGTTATATGTTTGTAAACATGCGCCATTATCCCGGCGTAGTGCAGGACAGGAGCGAGGTATGTTCTTGAATTTTGAAGGGATTGAACTGAATGTGAATTGGGTAAAGGGCGAAGGTCTTGACCCGAACAGCTTGCCAACCTCTCCGGGGGTCTTCGTTGAAGTCTATTGGCGGCCAAAACCTGATGAGGGAATTGGCGAGACCGGAAAACCCGGTGTGAGGATTGGCCAAGCCGGAAAAAGCATTCGCGCGAATATCAGGCACGATATACGCTGGTTTGAAGGAATGAAAAATCGCACTGAGAAGCAGGAACAACTGCGCCGCACGCTACCAATCGCGATGGCTGCGAAAGCAACCGGTAAAGACGGTTTCGAGTTTTATGTCGCGAGCGATAATCCGAGGCTTGAGAACAAAAATCTAAGGCAGCGCTGCAAGAGCCGCCTCTTCGATTTTATCCGCAAAGAGCAGGAAGAGTTTGAGGATTAGAACCGCTGGCCAAAAAGGTGACGCTGACGCAAACCGCCCGGTCGCAAGACCGGGCCGCGCCGTCCCGCCCTAGGCGCGACAGATTGTAACATCCCGGTGAACACTCAAACATAGTGCGTTTCATTCAGAATCCGCTATTGTAGACGGGCGAGGCCTGTGCCCGTGTCCGCATGGACCAGCAAATGCCGCCCCGCACCCCTGATCGGAGAGACCGGCCTTGACCTACGCCACCAGGATTGACCGCGCCCTCGAACGCCTGCACGAGGAAGGCCGCTATCGCACCTTCATCGAGATCGAACGCAAACGCGGGGCGTTTCCCTATGCGACATGGACACACCCGGATGGCACAGAGCGGCCCGTGACCGTCTGGTGCGGCAACGACTACCTCGGCATGGGGCAGCACCCCGTGGTGATCGACGCGATGCACCGGGCGATTGACGCGGCGGGCGCGGGTTCGGGCGGCACCCGCAACATCTCCGGCACCACGATCTATCACCGGGAGCTGGAGCAGGAACTCGCCGACCTGCACCGCAAACAGGCGGCGCTTCTGTTCACCTCGGCCTATATCGCCAATGAGGCAACGCTTTCGACCCTGCCAAAGCTGTTTCCGGGGCTGGTGATTGTCTCGGACGAACTCAACCACGCCTCGATGATCAACGGTATCCGCAATGGCCGCTGTGAAAAGCACATCTTCCGCCACAATGATCTGGCGCATCTGCGGGAGATTCTGGCAGGGTTGGACCCGGACGCGCCCAAGGTGGTGGCGATTGAATCGCTCTATTCGATGGATGGCGATTTCGGCCCGGTTGCCGGGGTGCTCGACCTGTGCGACGAGTTTGGCGCGCTCAGCTATGTGGACGAGGTTCACGCCGTCGGCATGTATGGCCCGCGCGGTGGCGGGATTGCCGAGCGCGACGGGCTGATGGGGCGGATTGACATCATCAACGGCACCCTCGCCAAGGCTTACGGCGTCATGGGCGGATATATCGCCGCATCGGCCCGGATGGTGGACGCGATCCGCTCTTACGCGCCGGGATTTATCTTTACCACATCGCTGCCCCCCGCCATTGCCGCCGGGGCGGCGGCCTCGGTGCGGCATCTTAAAACCGACCGGGCGCTGCGCGACCACCACCGGACGCAGGCGCGGATACTGAAGATGCGGCTGAAGGGGCTGGGCCTGCCGATCATCGACCATGGCAGCCATATCGTGCCCGTCCATGTCGGCAACCCGGTCAAGTGCAAGATGATTTCGGACCGGCTGCTGGAAGATCACGGCATTTATGTTCAGCCGATCAACTTCCCGACCGTGCCGCGTGGCACCGAGCGCCTGCGCTTCACCCCGTCGCCGGTTCACACCCCTGACGATATGGACCACCTTGTGGGGGCGATGGACGCGCTGTGGTCACAATGCGCGCTCAATCGGGCAGACCTGGCGGGATAAATACGCGCGGGCGCAAGATGCAGTGCAATATTGTATTGTTTTCCGGGGAAATATCGTCCATTATGGGCTATCTGGGCGGATTTGTGCGAGACCGGACGCGGTGGAAACAATTATACAGTCCACTTCCGGGCAACCGGGGGAACCGCCAAGGCTGAGAGGCTTTGACGATTTTAAGCTGCGCTTGGGTGACATCATGCGCGGGGAACGTGCGACGCTCGGGAAATCCCTTCTGGATGTGCAGCGCGAACTGAAGATCAAGGCAGCCTATATCGCCGCGATTGAAAACTGCGACCCGTCCGCCTTTGAAACCCGTGGCTTTGTTGCCGGATATGTCCGGTCCTACGCGCGCTATCTGGGGCTGGAGCCGGACAGAACCTATGCCGAGTTTTGCCGGGAGAGCGGGTTTCAGTCCCCGGACGGGATGAGCCTGAACAGCCCGTCGGCAAAAGCGCTGAAACCGGCGACGGGCGAGCACCGGGCAGGGGGGGCATTTGCCGATCCTGACCTGAAATTCCTGCCGCTAAAAGAGCCGTCCCTCGGGCATATCGACCTTTCGGCACTGGGGTCTGTTGCGGTTCTGCTGGCCCTGATCGCCGGGATCAGCTTTGGCGGCTGGACCGTCCTGCGCGAGTTGCAGCGCGTCAATCTGATCGCGGGAGAGGATGCACCTGACGGGGCGACTGTGCTTGATCCGCTGGCAAGCGGGTTTCAGCGTGTCGCACAAGGCGTGGCCCAAGGCCCCGCCGAGGGGGACACCCGGCGCGGCGACGCCCTGACCCGGCTGTATCGGCCCGAAGCTCTGGACATGCCAATCCTTGAGCCGCGCGATGGCCCGATTGCCGCCGTCAACCCGCAATCTTACGGGGTGTTTGTCGCCGTGCCGCCGGATGTGGCGGGCGCACGCACGGCCCCGCAACCACCGCCCGAGACCGCCCCCGAAGTGCAGGTGATCGGCGAAACCATGCCGGAGCTTTTCATTGTTGCCGCCCGCCCGGCCTGGGTGCGGGTAAGGGGTGCGGATGGTTCTCTGCTGCTTGAAAAGGTGCTGGATGCCGGTGAGCGCTTTGAAATTCCGGCAATGGAAGAGCCGCCCGTGCTGAAGGTTGGAGAATCGGGTGCGCTCTATTTTGCCGTTGACGGCACCCACTACGGCCCCGCCGGGGCGAACGGGGTGGTGACGAACGGTATCGTGCTCGAGGCCGCCGCGCTCAGCGGGCGCTATGAGGTTGCCGATCTGACCGATGACCATGATCTGGCCCGGGTGGTGGCCGGGGCAGCACTCCCGCCGCTCCCGCAATAGGCCCATTGCCGCAACACCATTGCCCCGGCGGGCGTATTCCTCTAGAGATGGGCAGGACGACCTTCCTGATGGCGGAGGCTGCGATGTCACTCAATCATGTGCGCCCGTGGCGCAACATCTATCGGCGCAAATCAAGACAGATTATGGTGGGCGCGGTGCCGGTCGGGGGTGATGCGCCGATCACGGTGCAGACCATGACCAACACCGACAGCTCTGACGCAAAGGCGACGACAGAGCAGGTGCTGGCCTGTGCCGAGGCCGGGGCGGACATCGTGCGGGTTTCGGTTCCCGATCAGGCGGCGTCGCAGGCCCTGGCGCAGGTTGTCCGCAACAGCCCGGTGCCGATCGTCGCCGACATCCATTTCCACTATAAGCGGGCGATTGAGGCGGCAGAGGCCGGGGCCGCCTGTCTGCGCATCAATCCCGGCAATATCGGCAACCAGACCCGTGTGCGCGAGGTGATCCGCGCCGCCCGCGACAATGGCTGCGCGATCCGTATCGGCGTGAATGCGGGCAGTCTCGAACGGCGGCTGCTGGAAAAATACGGCGAACCGTGCCCGGATGCGATGGTGGAAAGCGGCCTTGATCACATCAAGCTGCTTGAGGACAATGATTTTCACAACTTCAAGATCAGCGTCAAGGCGTCTGATGTGTTTCTGTCGGCGGCGGCCTATCAGGCGATGGCCGAGGCAACGGACGCCCCGATCCATCTGGGGATCACCGAGGCCGGGGGGCTGACCAGCGGCGCGGTCAAATCGGCCATCGGGCTGGGCAATCTGTTGTGGATGGGGATTGGCGACACGATCCGGGTTTCGCTGTCGGCTGATCCGGTTGAAGAGGTCCGGGCCGGTTACGAGATACTGAAATCTCTGGGCCTGCGCCATCGCGGGGTCAATATCATTTCCTGCCCGTCCTGCGCGCGTCAGGGGTTCGATGTGATCCGGACGGTGGCGGAACTGGAAAAGCGGCTGGCCCATGTTCACACGCCGATGAGCCTGTCGATCATCGGGTGCGTGGTGAACGGGCCGGGTGAGGCGCTGATGACGGATATAGGCTTTACCGGCGGGGGTAAGGACGCGGGCATGGTCTATCTGGCGGGGCAGCAGAGCCACAAGATGTCGAATGCCGAGATGATTGACCACATCGTCGGGCTGGTCGAGGCCAAGGCCGAAGAGATTGAGGCCGCCGCGCAGGCGGCGGAGTGACCGGGGGGCCGCGTCACCCCTCAATGGGATGGCGTGGCGCGCGCCCCTTAGCCAGCCGGACGCGGCCTTTGCCTCTTTCCTGGAATGTAAGCGCATACAATTTTGGTGAAAGCGCTTACATTCATGCAGCAGCGCCCTGTCAAGATCAAAGTTGAGTCTGCGATCAATTTTAGGCCGTCGCGCTGTAGTCCCCCAAATGTCCCGCCCGGCTCGGCCATCATGCAGAGGTCTCAGTCAGCGGTCAGCAGCTTGGGCGACCGGCCTGAAAGCCGCCGCTTCGCTGGTTCCTCGACCCTCAGATCAATCTTGCCCTTCCTGACGCCGACCCGGACAATCCCCCCCCTGGCCAGCCTGCCGAACAGCAATTCCTCGGCCAGCGGTTTCTTGATCTGCTCCTGAATCACCCGCCCCAGCGGACGCGCGCCCATCTTGTCATCATACCCCTTTGCCGCCAGCCATTCGGCGGCGGGTTCCGTCAGCTCTATGGTCACGTTGCGGTCCATCAGTTGCGCCTCAAGTTGCAGGACGAACTTTTCAACCACCCGCAGGATCACCTCTTTCGACAGTGGCGCAAAGCTGATCACCGCATCAAGCCGGTTGCGGAACTCGGGCGTGAATATCCGGTCAATGGCGGCGGTATCCTCGCCCTCGCGCCGGTCGCGGCCAAAGCCCACCGCCTCTTTCGCCTGCTCTGCCGCGCCCGCGTTCGAGGTCATAATCAGGATCACATTGCGAAAATCCACCGTCCGGCCGTTGTGGTCGGTCAGCCGCCCGTGATCCATCACCTGCAACAGGATGTTATAGACATCCGGGTGCGCCTTTTCAATTTCATCAAGCAGCAGCACGCAATGGGGGTGCTGATCAACCCCGTCGGTCAGCAACCCGCCCTGATCAAAGCCGACATAGCCCGGCGGCGCGCCAATCAGACGGCTGACCGCATGTCTTTCCATATATTCCGACATGTCAAAGCGCAGAAGCTCCACCCCCAGCGTATCGGCAAGCTGTCGGGCGACCTCTGTCTTGCCGACACCGGTGGGGCCGGTGAACAGATAATTGCCGATGGGTTTTTCCGGTTCGCGCAGCCCGGCGCGGGCCAGCTTGATCGCCGAGGCCAGTGCCCCGATGGCCACATCCTGCCCGAAGACGACACGTTTCAGGGATGTCTCCAGGTCGCGCAGAACTTCCGCGTCGCTTTTCGAGACGTTCTTTGGCGGGATGCGGGCGATTTTGGCAACCACCGCTTCGATCTCTTTCACGCCGATGGTCTTGCGCCGCCGCGCCGCGCCCACCAGATGCTGCGCCGCCCCGGCCTCATCAATCACATCAATGGCCTTGTCGGGCAGTTTGCGGTCGGTGATATAGCGGGCCGACAGCTCTACCGCGGTGCGGATGGCGTCGGACGTATAGCGGATGTCATGGTGA
>JPPB01000319.1 GCA_001483205.1 alpha proteobacterium 3107 | reverse complement strand
GCGGACCTTCCGATGCCCGGAAACATTCCTCGCCGCAGCACAGATCGCCGCTATCGTCATATGGTATTTATGAGTTTACACCCTAAGTGAGGCTGTTCCACTGACATTCCCCGAAAGTTCGGAGGAATTGTCGATGACCAAGAATCAATACAAGATTGGAACAATCGACAATGAAGTCAACCGCATCCTGTATGCCGACGACTGCCTGAACGTGCTCAATGATCGGTTGGCGATTCCATCGGAATCCGTTGACCTGATCTATCTCGACCCGCCCTTCAACTCCAAAAGTGATTACAACCTGCCCTTCAAAGGAAAGGACAAGACCGCAAAGCCCGTTGCAGCGTTTGAAGACACATGGCAGTGGGGCGATGCCCAAAGCGCGGTGCTTGAACGCTTCAAGAGCGGCCCGGCCACTCGCACGATTGCGCAACTCATTGATGTTGCAAGCCGGGTGGACGGGCCGAACGCAAAATTCCGGCTGGACGCCTACCTTGTGAACATGGCCGAGCGGCTCATCGCCATGCGTCGTGTTCTCAAGCCGACCGGAAGCATCTACTTGCACTGCGACCCGACCGCGAGCCACTATCTGAAGATCCTCATGGACGTGATCTTCGGGCGTGCCAACTATCGGAATGAAATAGTTTGGTGCTACACTGGTCCTGGTTCGCCGGGGATGCGTCAGTTCAACCGCAAGCACGACACGATTCACTGGTATTCGGTCGGTGACACATGGACGTTCAACTCTGATGCAGTGCGCATTGGCCATCACGAGAAGACGAAGGACAACTTCAAGCCCGGCCTGCGTGGTTCCGGATTTGTCGATGGGCAATATGATCTTGCCGAGGGAAAAGTCCCCGAGACATGGTGGCCACAGGAAAAGGGGAACGGCTTCGCTATAGCGGCCCGCCAAAAGGGCCAATACATCGGCTATCCCACACAGAAGCCGCTGGCTTTACTTGAGCGCATCATTCAGGCCAGCAGCAATCCAGGCGACCTTGTGCTTGACCCGTTCTGCGGGTGCGGAACTTCAACTCATGCTGCGGAGAAATTGGGACGCCGATGGATTGGGATAGATATATCCAGGTTTGCAACCGGCTTGGTAAAGCGGCGCATACTCACAAATTTCAAGTTGCGGCTTGACCCCAATGACATATCAGCCTTCGGTGTGCCGGAAACGCCGGATCAGGTAAGGGAATTGGCAAATCGGGACAAGTTCGAGTTCGAGAAATGGGCGTGCGGTCACGTCGGTGCCGAAGGGATGTTTCATCAACCCGGAACGAAAGGGCCGGACAAAGGCGTTGACGGCGTTCTCAAATTCATCCCCATGGAAAAGCCGATAAAAGAGCAATACGCCATCGTGCAGGTAAAGGGCGGCAACGTGACGCCGGATTCCGTGAGAGCATTGGAAACAACGGTTCGCCGCTTTGACGCAAAAGCCGGAGTCATGATCTGCTTCGCCAATCAAATGCAGACAGTTGAAAACAACAGAAGCAAGGAAACCTTTACCGACATGACGCAAATAGATTATCCCGTCATTCAGGGCTTGTCCGTGGAAGACATGCTGTTGCGCGACAAAATGCCTAAACTGCCAAACCTAATGAAGTTGGCCGGAAAGACATCTGCATGATGGTCCTCCGGGCAGGCCGGGTCGGGTAGACGCCTGCCCCAAACTCGCTCAGCGCGGCCAGGGCAGGGAATAGGTCTTGACGTTGGTGAAGAACTTCATCGCCTCCAGCACCCCTTCCTTCACCCCGTTGCCGCTGTCCTTGATGCCGCCAAAGGGGGACATCTCGGTCCTGTAGCCGGGTTGTTCCCAGATATTCACCGTGCCGACGACCAGCCCCTCAACATAGCTGATCGCCCGGTTCAGGTCATTGGTGCAGACCCCCGAGGACAGGCCGAAAGCGGTTGCATTGGATATGGCCATGACCGCCGCGTCATCGTCGGGCACCCGGATGACAGGCACAACCGGGCCAAAGGTTTCCTCCATCACCAGCGCGCTGTCATAGGGCACTCTGTCCACCACAATCGGCGGCAACAACGCCCCCTGACGACCGGGGTGATAGAGGATTTCCGCCCCCTCCCGCGCGGCCTGCAACACCCGGTTCTCGAACAGCCCGGCGGCCTCGGCGTGAATCACACAGCCAAGTTCGGTTTCCGGGTCTTCAGGGTCGCCGAACCTGATCGCCCTGGCCTTTTCCAACACCAGCGGCACGAAGGCATCGGCAACCGCCTCCTGAACCAGAATGCGCTTCACCGCCGTGCAGCGCTGGCCGGAATTGCCGGTCGCCCCGGCAACCGCAATCGCCGCCGCCCGCTCCAGATCATCGCCGCCCAGATCATTGAGCACAATCAGCGGGTCATTGCCGCCAAGCTCCAGCGCCAAACGCCGCCCGCCTGCCTTGGCCGCAACCCTCCGGCCAACCGGCACACCCCCGGTAAAGGTGATGATGTCGATGTTTTCATTGACGACCATTTCGTCGCCGATGTCCTGCGGCCAGCCGGTCACCACCTGGAACATCCCGGCAGGCAGACCGGCCTCATACAGGATGTCCGCAAGCGCAATCGCCGTGAGCGGGGTCAGCTCTGCCGGTTTGCAGACGACGCAGTTGTTGGTGGCGATGGCGGGGGCAACCTTGTGAGCAACCATATTGAGCGGATGGTTGAACGGCGTTATCGCCGAGATCGCCCGCACCGGCTCGCGTTTGGTGAAAATCTTGCGATCCCGGCCATGGGGGGTCAGATCGCAGGAAAAAACCCGGTCATCATCGATAATCGCCATCTGAGCGGCGAGCATGAACACATCATGGGCGCGCCCGGTTTCGTAAAGCGCATGGCGCAGACAGATGCCCAGCTCCAGCGTGATCCATTTCGCCAGCCAGTCGCGCCGCTCCCGGATCAGCCCGGCGGCGCGAAACAGGATTTGCCCGCGCTCATGGCGGGTCAGTTTCGGCGTATAGTCCGCGGCAATGCGAAAGGCCCTGCGGACATGCTCTGCCTGCCCGGCGGGAACCGTGCCGATCACGTCGCCGGTATAGGGGTATGTGACCCCGATGACATCATCGGCAAAGACGGTTTCGCCGCCAATGCGCATCCCTTCATGGCGAATGTCGGGTCGGGTCATGTTTTGCTCCTCTTCCGGTCGCCTTTTCATCTTGCCGGGCCGTCGGCAATGGCGGTCTCCGAATCGTCCGGCCCGCACCCGTCCGGACAAATGACGACGACAGGCGTTTTCGGAAACGGATACAGGCGCGCGTTCGCTTCGACAGGGGGGCGGGGTGTCATCGGCGGTGCTCCGTGCGGGCGGGCGGCAAATCTGACCGGTCTTTTACCGACAGCCCGCCGGTTTGACGAATCATTTGACCACAGGCCAAATTGCCGAATGAGTCCGGCGCAGGGCAGATTTTTCCCGATTCAGGGCGTCACATGCTATGACAATCCGGGAAAATCCGACAGGAGACACCATGAAAAGACTGCTGCTTTCGGGCGCGCTGCTGGCATTGCCGTCCGCTGCTCTCGCCACCTGCCCGGCCATCACCGCCGCCGACATGCAGGGCATCGCCCCCGGCGCGTATCCCCGGCAATATGATCTGGATGAGTTCCAGACGGCTGCGGGCTGCACCATGGAATTTTCGGAAAACCCCGACATTGCGGCGCTGAATGCCCGCATTCGCGGCAATGACGACCTGCCGCCGCTGGCGGAGCGCCTGCCGTCAGAGCCGCTTATTATCGTGCCCTATGAAAGCGTCGGCAGGTATGGCGGCACTCTGGACGCCCTGTCCAACGCGACCGAGGCGGGCACGTCCGACTTTCTGTCGGTCCGCCATGTCAACCTGGTGCGCTATTCCGACGACTTGCAGACCATCGTGCCCAATGTGGCCAAATCCTGGGAGTGGAACGACGATTACACCCGGCTGACCTTTCACCTGCGCAAGGGCCACAAATGGTCCGACGGCGCGCCGTTCACCTCGGCGGATGTGCAATTCTGGTATGACAACCTGGCGCTTGACCCCAACATCTTTGAGACGCCGAAGGATTACGTCACCGTCGCCGGTGAGCGCATGACGGTAGAGACGCCTGATGAAACCACTGTCATCTTCAATCTGCCTGCGCCGAAACCGGGCCTTCTGGCGCATTTCGCCACCCATTTCGGGCAGGGCTTTCAGCCCAGACACTTTCTGGGCCGGTTCCACCCGGACATAAACCCCGATGCCGACAGCCTTGCCCGATCCTTCGGGTTCGGGAACGGCTATGACGCGATCAGGGTCTATTGGGGCAATTCCGACTGGACCGACACGCCGTCGCCGCTGCTGAGTGCGCCCGACAAGGTGGCAAATCTGCCTGCGGATGTGATCCCGACGCTCGAATCGCACATCTATGTCACCGACACGACCGAGGGCCGCCATCTGGTGGCAAACCCGTATTTTCATCAGGTGGATGTGACCGGACAGCAACTGCCCTATATCTCTGAGCAGGATGAGGTCTATATCAACGACAACGAGGTTCGCATCCTGAAAATCATCAACGGCGAGGTCGATTACAAGGCCCAGTCGCTGCAACTCTCGGACGCGCCGCTCATGCTGGAAAACCGGCAATCGGGCAATTACTCGGTGCAGCTCAAGCCCAAAATCGCGATGCACGCCTTTTCGTTCAACGTGACCCATCCTGACCCGGCCCGGCGCGCCGTCTTCGGTGATCTGCGCTTCCGCCGGGCGATGTCGGTCGCCATCAACCGCGATGAACTGAACGAAGTGGCGTATTTCGGTCAGGGCACACCGCAACAGTATATCGGCTTTTCGCCTGCGCCGGATTTCGTTGATCCGTCGTGGAAGACCTTCGCCACCGAATACGATACCGGGGCGGCGAATGCGCTGCTGGATGAGATCGGCATGGCTGACACCGATGGCGACGGCATCCGAGAGCTGCCCGATGGCCAGAAGCTGGTTCTGAACATCCCCTATGCGACGCAAGGCATTGCCGGGCAGGTGGTGGAGCTTGTCGCCCTGTATTGGCGCGATGTCGGGGTCGATTCGGTGGTCAGGGAAGTGACCCCGGACGAATACCTTTCGCTGCAATCCTCTAACCAGCTTGACGTTGGCGCGTGGGAAAAGGGCCAGCCGCTTGGCATCGTCATCGGCAATAACGAGCTCTGGGTGCCGCCGTTCGAGAATTATTTTGGCCATCGCAACGGGATGTTGTGGGCCGAATGGGTCGATTCGGGTGGCAGCGCCGGGGTTGAGCCGCCGGAGTTCGTCAGGCAACTGATCGCCGACATCAACGCCTTTCAGTCCGCCGCGCCCGGCTCTCCCGAGATGGCCGAGACCGGGGCGCGGCTGGTCGAGACCCTGACCGGCAACCTGCTGTTCATCGGCACGGTGATCACCCCGGACCCGATTGTTCATCACAACAGGCTGCGGAATGTTGCCGAGTTCAGGACGGCCTCTTACGAATACTACCGGACCTATCCGTATCTTGCCACGCAATGGTGGCTGGACGAATAGGGGCGGCGTGACCGTATAGCCTGACGCCCGGATTTTGAGTCCGGCTTCCGGCCCTGAACCCGTGCCGCGCTGCCACCCGCCCGTGCGGGATCAGAACTCCACCTTGTAGGATAGCGCCGAGGTGGTGGAGCGGTAACCGGACCGCCCCACACCGTCGATCCCGATTTGCAGGTCCACAAGGCCCGGCCCGAGCGGTGCGAACATCCGCCACCGGGTCGCCGCGCTGACGGTCTCGGCGCTCTGCCCGTCATCGCCGAGATTATCGCGGCTCCAGTCCAGTTGCAGCGTCCCGGTCAAACGCCCCCGGCCCAGACGCCATTCCAGTTTCGGGCCAAGGCTGACCCGCGCCAGCCGCAGGGTCTCGCCCGTCCCGATACCGCCATCGCTGTCGGTATAGGCCCCAAGGCGGTTCTCGCTATAGAGCAGATCAACCCGCGGGTTGATGGTGAAGACCTGGGAATCGCCCCGGCGATAATTCCCGGTCAGGCCGGTCCTGATCGTATAGCGCTCGGCCTGATAACCGGCGCGTGTCGTCACGCCGCCGACCTCACGCACAAGGTCGGGCGTTCCCTTGCCATAGCCGATCGCCCCGTCAAAGATCATGCCACCGGCCAGACGAATTGCCCGATTCCATAACACTCATAACACGCGCACCCGATACCCGATTCCGGCTCTTCACGCCTTCCGGCCCGACAAAATCAGCGGGGGCGGGGAATGTCAAGCCCGTGGTTTCGCCCGACCCCCACGCTGTTCCGAAAGGACGCAATGGGCTTGTCAATACTGGTTCATGCCGCCTGACGATGTGATGGCGCGCCGCTTCAGTTGCGCCTCTCGCCAACTGATGAAACTGACCGCGCCGACGATGATCGCCCCGCCCAGCATGACCCATGTGTCAGCCGGTTCGCCAAAGAACACCATCCCCGTCAGCACCGCCCAGACCAGTTGCAGAAAAGCCGCGGGCTGGGTGACAGAGACCGGGGCGGCCCGAAACGCCCGGGTCATGCAGTAATGCCCCACGGTCGCGCAGGCGGCGATCAGGAACAGCCGGAAAACCTGTTCTGCCGTCACCGGCTCCCAGACGGCAACCGCAAAGGGGGCCAGCACCACCGCCACCGTGACCGACAGCCAGCCAACGATGACCGAGGCATCAAACCGGCCCGACATCTTCTTGGCGATCAGATAGCTGATGGCAAACAGAATCGCGGTGAAGATCATCGCCAGATGCCCGGTGGACAGTTCCCGAAATCCGGGCCGCAGAATGACAACCGCCCCGATAAGCGCGGCGACAATCGCCGTCAGCCTGCGGATGGCAAAGGTCTCGCCCAACAGCACCACCGCCCCCAGCGACACATAGACCGGGGCAAGGTAGTTCATCGCCGTCACCTCGGCGATGGTGATCCGGGCCAGCGCGTAAAACCAGCAGATCATGCCCAGCGCATGGGCCACCCCGCGCAACCAGAACAGGCCAAGCTCGGGCCGGGACGGGCGGGCGGCCAGCATCCGCCCGAGGATCGGCAGGATGAAAACCAGCCCGAGGATATAGCGCAGAAACGCCCCCTGCGCCGCCGGAACCTCTTTGCCCAGGGATTTGACAAGCGCCGTGACCGCAACAAAGCAGAGGCCGGTGACGATCATCCAGATGACCCCGGAAAGGGGGCGGTTTGCCGGGACAGAGACAGGAACAGCCATGGGGGCCATTGAACCGGGTGGCGTCGCCTTGGCAAGGGGCTATTCGATCAAAAGCCTGAGCGCGATGGCCCACATGGTCACCGCGATGGCCGCATCAAGGATGCGCCAGGCTGTCGGGCGCGCCAGCAACGGGGCCATCAGGCGCGCGCCATATCCGAGGCTGAAGAAGAAGGCGAAAGAGGCGAGCACCGCTCCGGCGGCGAAAACCGCGGTCTGTTCATATTGGGCCGAAACCGAACCGAGCAGCACGACGGTATCAAGATAGACATGCGGGTTGAGCCAGGTCAGCGCCAGACAGGTCAGGAGTGCCGCACTCAGGCTGTCGGACGGGCCGTCCGCCGCGCGCAGCGCACCGCCGCCCCGCCAGGCGGATGCCAGGCTGATCGCCCCGTAGCCGATCAGAAAGGCCGCGCCGCCATACCGCATCAGGGGGGAAAGCCACGGGGCGGCCTCTGTGATGCGGGCGAATGAGGTGACCCCGGCGATGATCAGAACCGCGTCTGACAGCGCGCAGGTCAGGCATACGGGCAGCACATGCGCCCGGCGCAGCCCCTGCCGCAGGACAAAGGCGTTCTGCGCCCCGATTGCCAGAATCAGGCTCAGGCCAAGCGCAAACCCGTTGCCGAATGCCGTCATGCCTCTGTCATGCCTCTGTCTGCTCCGGTTTGCTCTGCCCCGCCCCGAGTAGAGGCGTATGCGGCGGCGGGCAACCGGAATGCGTTCGGGGGGGTGTGCGCGCCGCCCCACCCTATTTAGGGGGTGAGGCCCGTCTCGGAAACGGTCCGGTGGACCGTTTCAGGGCCGAACGGGCGGAGCCCAGCAGGCGCGGCCCG
>JPPB01000318.1 GCA_001483205.1 alpha proteobacterium 3107 | reverse complement strand
CGGAAACATTCCTCGCCGCAGCACAGATCGCCGCCATCGTCATATGGTATTTATGAGTTTACACCCTAATATTCGGTGACGTATCCTGACGTTCAGGGCCACCGACACGGCGAACGCCGGACAAAGCATCTTCATCTGGGGTGACGTATCCTGACGTTCAGGGGCCACCGACACGGCGAAGAAGAAGCCTTGCAGCAAGTCCTGCGGTGACGTATCCTGACGTTCAGGGGCCACCGACACCCAAGCGCGTCCTCATCAAGCGCCGCATCATGGTGACGTATCCTGACGTTCAGGGGCCACCGACACCGCTTCGACGCGACGACGCGGCGCGCGCGCGGGTGACGTATCCTGACGTTCAGGGGCCACCGACACCTGGTCCGGTCTAAGCCCCCATTTTATGCCCTCCTTCGGGTTGCTTCTGAATAAAATATTTTCTACACTCCATCCGCTACGTCAATCAGGCCCGCTTATGTCGGACCGTCCGCTTAATAGAACAGCCTGTACAGTGGCTCGGCTGATCCCCGAGCCCGGCAAATAGGCGGAACATCTTCCTTTACTGGTTGACGTAGCAACGGCCCGGCACCCGCCGCGCCGTAACCGCTTACCGAAAGGCAAAATCATGAAAACCATGAGAGTTGCGCTGACAACTATGTTGTTGGCGGTTTTGACATGTGCACCTGCTACAGCCAATGACAAGTGTATTCCGCATGTGGACATTTCAGGGGCTACCGGACCTGGAGTGGAAGCAATTCCTGCGGTCCTTTGTGCCGTCCCTGGGATGATACTAATTGAAACGGCCGAAGTGAAAGACAGCCTGTTCGCGCCAAATGGAAAATCCATGTTCGTCGTCTACGGCGACGAGATTTCTTCTGGCGAAATGACAGATGAAGAACTGTATCGGACGTCGGCAAAACTGATCGACGTTGAGTTTCGGGCTGGAAGCATCCCCGCGTTTTCCAACGCCAAACTGCGAGACAAGATTGAGGAATACATGGCCGAGACATACTTGGCCCTGTACGGCCAATCCGTTCCCTTGATCCGTGTGCGAGTATCGGCATTGTTCCCTATGGATGATGGAAGCCAAAGCGTGATCTATGGCACCGAAATCCGCAACGATGACGGTTTGTTCGGGCCGGGCTTCATGCCTGAGACGTGGACAGTATGGCAATTGCACTCGTCTCTCAAAAAGTGACCATGTGATCAATTCGGACCGGCAGGGGCTTCCTTGCCAGTTCATTTGTCGTCTTCGTCCTTTCGGGGAGATGCCCCCAAAAGCGCGCCTAGAGCCGTATTGAGATTGTATTTTAACGTGCGGAATTCCGCGTCTACCTGATCGGACCGCACCTTGGCTTCGGCCTCGCGCTCAAGCTCCTTTTGCAAGGAAGGATTCACGTCTGGCTGAACAACGTCTACCTTGGTTGGCGGGGCCTCTGCCTTTTTGGCAAACACGCCTGGCCAAAGCCACCACACCGTGAAGAAAATTGCGGACGCCGTGGCCGCTCCACCCCAGAAATCCGGTATCATTTCAAGCCACCGCAAGATTGCAGTAAAGTCGTCTTTGAATCCTGCAAGACCGATAATCCGTTCAGCACCCCAAAACAGAGTGATGCCCCATGAGACGAACGAAAGGATCGCTTTCCACATCAGCCCGTCATAATGAATTTGCGTGTCTTCCTGTAACAGTCGATCCGTTCTTCAAGCGCCGCGTTATAGAGCAGCCGCTGGTCCTCAAGCAACGCCTCAAGCCGCCGCCGGGTGCGGCGCGGCGTTATCAGGCGGTATTTGTAGGTCAGTAACATTTCGCCCTCAACATAGTCGAATTGTAAGCGGTTTCAACCGGGGTGTTTGCTGCCGCGCGCCGGGGGTCACAACCGGGCCAGAAGCGCCGCGCGGTCAAGGGTGAAACCTGATCTGATCCAGTCTGTCTCCAGCCGTCTCAGGGCCGCGCCAAGGGCCGGACCGGACAGCCGGGGCGCAAGGTCGCCCGCCCGAACCGGGAATGTCGCCCGCGCACCGGAGCGGATGGCCGGGATCGCCTCTGTCACAACTGCCACGCCGTCCCCCGGCATCTGCCCAGACAAGGCCGCGCGCAGCAGCACCACATCCAGCGCCGCGCTCTCGCCCAACCTGTAGCCGAGTTCCGCCGCGCCCGCCGCCGCCTGCCCGGCCCAATCGTTCAACAGCCGCAAGCGGCGGGTCTCTGCCCGCGACAGGCGCAACCGTGCCGCCACATCCCCGCCGTCACCCTCGCCATAAATCGCCGCCAGCCGCCGCAGAGGGTCCGGGCCAGCACCCGCCGCCGCTTCTGCCGCCACCAGCCCCGGCAACCACGTCGCCACCGCCCCCGGAAGCACATGCGCCAGCACCCCCGCCCCCGCCATCACCGCCATCGCGGGCGAAGGGTCCGGGGCGGCCAGCAGCTTCAGCATCTCCGCCCCGACACGCTCTGATGAAAGCGCTTTCATCCCGGCGGCATTGGCAGCGCAGGCGGCAAGCCCGTCCGCATCCGGCCCCCGGCCCCGCCCGCCATACCAGGCGTAAAACCGGAAAAACCGCAGGATGCGCAGATAGTCCTCTCGGATGCGCCCGCCCGCGTCACCGATAAACCGCACCCGGCGGGCCTTCAGATCGGCCAGGCCCTTGCCCGTCGGGTCGCGCACATACCCGTCCGCCCCGGCATAGAGCGCATTGATCGTCAAATCCCGGCGGCGGGCGTCTTCCCTGATCGTGCCCGAGAACGCAACCACCGCCCGGCGTCCGTCGGTTTGCACATCGCGCCGGAATGTGGTGACCTCATGCGCGACCCCGCCCGAGACCACCGTCACCGTCCCGTGGGGCAGGCCCGTCGGCACCGGCCTCAGCCCGGCACGCGCGGCGAGCACCATCACATGATCGGGCAGCGCATCGGTGGCGATGTCGATGTCAGACACCGGCAGGCCGAGCAGCGCATTCCGCACACAGCCGCCGACGAACCACGCCTGATGCCCGGCCCCGGTCAGGGCGCGCAACACCGCCTGCGTGCGGGCATCGCTGAGCCGGGCATCGGTGATCCGGGTCATCATCGCGGCCATCTTTCGGCCAGCCCCAGCAGGATACGCGCGGTCGCACCCCAGATGTAATAAGGGCCATAGGGGATCGTGTGATAGACATGCCGCCGCCCGTGCCAGATGCGCGACCTGACGGCAAAGCGCGCCGGATCGGTGACATGGGACAGGGGGACGGTGAAAACTTCCTCGGTCTCGCCCGGTTCAGCGGCCAGCCCGACAGGGTGCCCGATGACCCCGACAACCGGCGTGACGGAAAACCCGGTGACCGTTTCATGCCGCGGAAGCGCGCCGAGGATTTCGACCGCGCCGGGGGGCAGGCCGATTTCCTCACGGGCTTCGCGCAGGGCCGCCGCCTCTGCCGAGATGTCCCCCGGATCAACCTTGCCGCCGGGAAAGGCGATCTGGCCCGGATGGTTTCGCAGCCCCGAGGCGCGTTTGAGCAGGATCATCTGCGGGGCGTCGCCGGTGGTCAGGATCGGCACCAGAACCGCCGCCGGGCTAAGGGCGCGGCTTTTCACAAGCATCGCAGAACTGTTGAGGCCAAAGTCGGAAGACGCGGCCCCCGCACGCCGGAGCGCCGCACGGATCAGGGCTTTCGTCTCACTCCCTGTCAGCCGGTTCCGCGCCGGTTCGGGTAAACCTGCCCTCATCACGCTCGGATATTGCGCGCCCGGCGGGCCGGTGTCCAGCAAATTCGCCGTGTCAGGCCGTGCCATGCCTGACAACCGCCCCGGCCGCCCCGCGCAATAGAGGCGCGCGCCCCGCGCAATATAGCATGGCGACGTATAAACGTATAAAAGACCTCTGCATAATGCTGTATCGCCCCCCAAATGTCCCGCCCGGCCACACTCCGGCCTTGCCCCCGGAAAACAGCGCAAAGGGCGGCCACCCGGTCGCCCTTTTCCCGCACAGCCCCCCGCAGGCGCATTGCCGCCGCCCCCGCCCTTCGCTAAGCACAGCGCCAACACCGACTCTTTGCGAAGGAATCGCGCGCCATGGCCTCTTATCAGTATGTCTATCACATGGATGGCGTCTCCAAGACCTATCCGGGCGGCAGGAAATGTTTTGAGAACATCCGGCTGAGCTTTCTGCCCGGCGTCAAGATCGGCGTCGTCGGCGCGAACGGCGCGGGGAAATCGACGCTGATGCGGATCATGGCCGGGATCGACACGGACTATGCGGGCGAGGCACGGCCCGCCAAAGGGGTTACGGTGGGATACCTGCCGCAGGAGCCGGAACTGGATGCGGCGCTTGATGTGCGCGGCAATGTGATGCTGGGCGTGGCCGACAAGGTGGCGATGCTCGCCCGCTTCAATGACATCGCCATGCGGGTTGCCGAGGACTATTCCGATGCGCTGATGGAGGAAATGACCGAACTTCAGGACGCCATCGACGCCGAAAACCTGTGGGATCTGGACAGCCGCATCGACGTGGCGATGGAGGCGTTGCGCTGCCCGCCGGACAACGCCGAGGTCGGCGCGCTGTCGGGGGGCGAAAAGCGCCGCGTCGCGCTGTGCAGGCTGCTGTTGGAAGCGCCCGACATGCTGTTGCTTGATGAGCCGACCAACCACCTGGACGCCGAGACCGTCGCCTGGCTGCAACAGCATCTGATCGACTATCGGGGCACTTGCCTGATCGTCACCCATGACCGCTATTTCCTCGACAACATCACCGGCTGGATTCTGGAACTTGACCGGGGCCGGGGCATCCCCTACGAGGGCAATTATTCCGGCTGGCTGGAACAGAAAACCCGGCGGCTGGCGCAGGAAGCGCGCGAAGACCACGCCCGGCGCAGGACGCTGGAGCGGGAACTGGAATGGATGCGGCAATCGCCCCGCGCGCGGCAGGCCAGACAGAAAGCGCGGATCAACGCCTATACCGCGCTTGCCGGGCAATCCGAGCGCGAAAAGCTGACCCGCGCCCAGATCATCATCCCGAACGGCCCCCGGCTCGGGTCGAAGGTGATCGAGGTCGAGGGGCTGGCCAAGCACATGGGCGACAAGCAGTTGATCGAGGGGCTTTCGTTCAACCTGCCGCCGGGCGGGATTGTCGGCGTGATCGGCCCGAACGGGGCTGGCAAGACAACGCTTTTCAGAATGCTGACCGGGCAGGAAACGCCGGATCAGGGGGCCGTTTCCTATGGCGAGACGGTGAAGCTGTCTTATGTGGATCAGAGCCGCGATGACCTTGCGCCGCACGCCACGGTGTGGGAGGCGGTGGCCGACGGGCAGGATGTGATCCGCCTGGGCGATGCAGAGGTGAACGCGCGGGCCTATTGCTCTGCTTTCAACTTTCGGGGCGGTGATCAGCAAAAGAAGGTTTCGCTTTTGTCAGGGGGCGAGCGCAACCGGGTTCATATGGCGCGGCTGTTGCGGTCCGGCGGGAATGTGCTGCTGCTGGACGAACCCACCAATGATCTGGATGTGGAAACCCTGCGGGCGCTTGAGGATGCGCTGGTCGATTTCGCCGGATGCGCGGTGGTCATCAGCCATGACCGCTTTTTCCTTGATCGCATCTGCACTCATATGCTGGCGTTCGAGGGCGATGCCCATGTGGAGTGGTTCGAGGGCAATTTCGCCGATTATGAGGAAGACAAGAAGCGCCGCCTTGGCCCGGACGCGCTGGAGCCAAAGCGGGTCAGGCACAGGAAATTCACGCGGTGAGGGGGGATGAGGGGGAAGCGGTGACAAAGAAAAAGAGGACGCCAAGCGCGCGCCCTCTTTTTCGGATACTCAGACGCGCATTTGTCCCCGTTTGCCGGGAGCCGCCTGAGGCGTTGTGTTGATTCGGATTTAACTCTTTTGGTGGGGGGGTGTCAAATTTTTTGTGCAAAATGGCTAACAACATGTTATGGGTGCGTTTGCCTTACAGAACATAACCCGAACAGAGCGTGGGAGGAGAAATTGCCAAAAGACTATAGAATCTATGTGTTTGTCGATTTTTGGAACTATACTTTGAGTATGCGCCAAAAGGATGAAGACTTCAAAACAGATTTAAAAGCCCTGCCAAAAATCCTCACAAGAGAAGCAGGAAACCTTGTCGATCCGGGGGCGCTCGCCATATATTCCGGGATGAGCGTCTATGGCTCATATAACAAATCCACCGAGAAAAGCCTTTATAACTGGGCCACGAATATCTTGGATACCTTTCCCGGTGTGAACGCTCACTTCCAACCCAGAATGAGAAAAAAGTCGTTCCCAACCTGCCCGAAATGCCACGAAAAGATCGAGAATTGTCCAAAATGCGCCAATGACATGCGCGGCACGGAGGAAAAGAGCATTGATACGAAGATTGTGACCGACATGATCAGTCTCGCATGGGAAGACGCATATGATGTTGCGGTGCTTGTGTCATCAGATCAGGATTTTGTTCCGGCGGCCGAGCACCTTCAGAAGAAGGGCAAAAAAGTGGTTCATGCTGGCTTCCGTCCTGACGGCGCGTTACTGAGGCAAAAGTGCTGGGCCTCCATTGATATTCCGCCCCTGAGAGAGGAATTTCGGCTTCAGCCACGCTGAAAGGGTCAGCCCGCAAAGGGCATTCCCGGTTCGTTTGCAACATTAAATCGAAAGACAGCGGGAAATGAGCCCCCCAAATCCCGGCAGGCCCGAATCCCAAATCCGATGGTGCGGTCGAGAAGACTCGAACTTCCACGGGTGTTACCCCACAGCGACCTCAACGCTGCGCGTCTACCAATTCCGCCACGACCGCACATGACCGGACAGGTCCGCGCCGTATAGCAACCGGCCCCGGCGATGTGAAGAGCCTTTTTGGCCCGGCGCGGGCTTTGAAAACAGCCGCACATCCTGTAACAGGCGGGGGGAGTGTTGGCCCCCGTCAACGCCCTGCCCCGCCCCGTCGCCGCGCGCGCCCCTGAAGGATCAGACCCCTTATGCCGGTTCTGCCGGACAGCCCCCCGAACCGCTCCCCGATGACAGGCGTGGACTGGATCATCTCTGACGGCCTCACCCCTTACGTGCGGGCGACAGAGGTGATGGAGAGCCGCGCCGCCCGCATCGCACAAGGCACGGCGGCAGAGGCCATCTGGCTGCTCGAACACCCGCCGCTTTATACCGCAGGCGCGTCGGCAAACCCGGCGGACCTGACCGACCCGAACCGGTTTCCTGTCCACCCGACCCGCCGGGGCGGGCAATACACCTATCACGGGCCGGGGCAGCGGGTGGTCTATGTCATGCTCGACCTCAACACGCGCGGGCGCGACATCCGCCGTTTCGTTGCCCGGCTGGAAGAGTGGATCATCACGACACTGGCCGGGTTTGGTGTCCGGGGCGAGCGGCGCGCGGGGCGCGTCGGCGTCTGGGTCGTGCGTCACGACAAGGCCCCCGCGCCGGACGGAACGCGGCCCGAGGACAAGATCGCCGCCATCGGCATACGGGTGCGCAGGTGGGTCAGCTTTCACGGCCTGTCGATCAATGTCGAACCCGAGCTTGATCATTTCGACGGCATCGTGCCCTGCGGTGTGCAGGGGCGCGGCGTGACCAGCCTTGTCGATCTGGGGCTGCCGGTGACGATGGCCGATCTCGACATCGCCCTGCAACAGAGCTTTGTGCGGGTGTTTGACAGCCCGGTGCGGGTTTGTCGGTGGTAGAGGGTCGTGCATAAGAAAGACCTCTGCATATTGGCTCAGCCGGGCGGGACATTCAGGGGGCGGACTTTATCCGCGGATAAGGGCAACACCTCTGACCTATTCGCCGGGTCGGGCGGATGGTTTGCCGGGACAGAGGCGCGCCCCGTCCGAAGGGCAGCGCCCGACCCGGCGGAAGCGAAGCGCCCGCCGTGGGGTGAGGCGGGCGCTGCCCGGTCTTGCGACCGGGCGGGGCATTTGGGTGGCTATACAGCCTTATGCAGAGGTCTTTTCACAGGAACGGCCAGCCGCCACCAGCCCCCCCTTATCCGCGGATAAGGGCAAAACCTCTGACCTATTTGCCCGGGCCGGGCGGATGGTTTGCCGGAACAGAGGCGCGACCCGTCCGAAGGGCAGCGCCCGACCCGGCGGGTGCAAAGCGCCCGCC
>JPPB01000317.1 GCA_001483205.1 alpha proteobacterium 3107 | reverse complement strand
CGGGCGGACCAATGCCCCCGGCGCGCTGATCGTCAGGGCCTTGCTCACCGCATTGTCCCCCGATCAGCCGCCGCTCCGCAGCCACTCCATGATCGCCGGGCGCACCGATTGCCGGCCCGAGGCGCGGGCCTCTTCAATCACCCGACGCGCGGCGCGCAAATCACTCTGGCGCAGCAAATGCTTCACCGGCCCGATTGACGCAGGCCGCATTGACAGGCTGCGCAGGCCGACAGCCGCAAAGCAGAGCGCCTCAACCGGTCGCCCGGCGTCCTCGCCACAGAACGATACCGGGGTTCCGGCCTCGTCGCACCGCCTGGCGATATGCTCGACAAGGCCCAGAAAACTGACATTCAGCGTGTCATACCGCTTGCGGACCAGCTCATTCTCACGATCCGCTGCAAAGAAAAACTGCTTCAGGTCATTGCCGCCGATCGAAATGAAATCCGCCATCCCGAAAAACTGCGCCGGGGCAAAGGCCAGCGACGGCGTTTCCAGCATCGCCCCGATCTCCAGCCGCTCGGGCAGAACATGGCCCAGTGTCCTTTCGCGCTCCACCTCGCGCAGGAAAAGGGCGCGCGCCGCCTTGAACTCCTCGAACTGCGCAATCATCGGGAACATGACCGCCAGAGGCCGCCCCCCGGCCCCGCGCAACAGCGCCTGTGCCTGCATCCGCATGACGCCGGGCTTGTCAAGACCCACCCGGATCGCCCTCCAGCCAAGCGCGGGGTTCGGCTCATCCTGCGGCTTCATATAGGGCAGAACCTTGTCGGACCCGATGTCGAGGGTGCGAAAGATGACCGGCCTGCCCTTCGCCGCGTCCATCACCCGTGCATAGAGCGCCGCAAGCTCCCCCCGACGCGGCACCTTGTTGCGGATCAGAAACTGCAATTCGGTGCGGAACAGCCCGACGCCCTCGGCCCCCGAACCCTCAAGCGACGGCAGATCGGCCATCAGCCCGGCATTCATCTTCAGCGTGATGACCTCTCCCGACAGGGTTTCGGCGGGCTTGTCGCGGATCGACACATAGCGTTCCTGCGCCTTTGCCTGCATCGCCATCTTGTCACGGAACGCGGCCACCACCGTGTCATCAGGGCGCAGATGCACGATACCCTGCTCGCCGTCGATCATCATGTGATCGCCGTTCAGCGCCTCGGTGGTGATCCGGGCCGCGTGGATGACCAGAGGAATGGCCAGCGCGCGGGCAACGATGGTCGCATGAGACCCGACAGAGCCTTCCTCCAGCACGATCCCCTTCAGCTTGCGCCCGTATTCCAGCAACTCCGCCGGGCCGATATTGCGCGCCACCAGAATCGGGTTTTCGGGCAGTTCCGCACCGGCATCGGCCCCCTGCCCGGTCAGAATGCGCAGCAGCCGGTTCGACAGATCATCAAGATCATACAGCCGCTCGCGCAGATAGGCATCCGGCACCTGGCCAAGCCGCGCCCGGGCCGAGGATTGTTCCTTTTCCACCGCGGCCTCGGCGGTCAGGCCACGGGCGATGTCCTCTTCCATCCGCCGCATCCAGCCCTTGGAGTTGGCAAACATCCGGTAGGCTTCGAGAACCTGCAACTGTTCCTTGTCGCCGCCCTCCTCGGCCGAAAGCATATCATCGACCGAGACGCGCAGAAAATTGATCGCCCCGCGCAGGCGGCGGGCCTCCAGATGCGGGTCTTCGGCAATCGGGCGGGTGACGATGACCCTCGGTTCGTGCAGATAGGCCCGGCCCTCTGCCACCCCTTCCTGCGCGACGCCGCCATTGATCACCACCGGCTGCTGGTGGGGGGCCGACAGGGCCGCGCCCTCGCCGATGAACGCGCCCAGTTCGGCCATCTCGGCCAGAACCATGGCGACGACCTCCAGCCCGTAGATTTCATCGCCGGAAAATTCGCGGGCCTCCCGCGATTGCACGACCAGAACCCCCAGCCGCTCCCCCAACCGCTGAATCGGCACCCCGAGGAAAGAGGAAAACACCTCTTCCCCCGTCTCGGGCATATAGCGGAACCCCTTTTCCGAGGGCGCATCGGGCGCGTTCACCGGGCGCGAAAACCGGGCCACACGCCCGACCAGACCTTCGCCCAGACGCAGGCGGGTCTTGTGGACGGCCTCTGCATTCAGCCCCTGCGTCGCGCACAGCTCTAATGTGTCTTCGTCGCGAAACAGGTAGATCGAGCAAACCTCTGTCCGCATCGAATCGGCGATCAGGTGGGTGATCCGGTCCAGCCGCTCCTGCCCGGCCCCCTCTGCCGCCAGAGCATCACGCAGCCGCCCGAGCAGCTTGCGGCTTCTGGTTTCCGTCTGTTCGGTCATCGGCCCGGTTCAGCCCGCTTTCTCCAACCCGAAGGCATCATGCAGGGCCTGAACCGCGAGTTCCATATATTTCCGGTCTATAAGCACGGAAATTTTTATTTCAGAGGTTGTGATGACCTTGATATTGATGCCTTCCGCGTGCAGGGCCTCGAACATCCGGGCGGCAACCCCGGTATGGCTGCGCATCCCGATCCCCACCACCGAGACCTTGGCGACATTCACATCGGCAATCAGGTCGTGGAAATTGATGTTGCCGTCCGTCTTGGCCTGCCGCAGGGCCTTTTCGGCGCGGGGCACCTGATCGGTGGGCAGGGAAAAGGTCATATCCGTGCGGCCCTCTTCGGCGATATTCTGCACGATCATGTCCACATTGACGCCTGCCCCGGACAGCGGGCCGAAAATCGCCGCGGCAATGCCGGGGCGGTCGGCGACCGAGACCAGGGTCATCTGCGCCTCGTCACGGGAATGGGCGACGCCCGACACGACATTGGATTCCATTCTTTCCTCCTCATCGCAAACCAGTGTGCCCGTTGCCTCGTCGCCGTCGCCGTCCGCAAAGCTCGACAACACCCGCAGCTTGACCTTATAGCGCATGGCCAGCTCGACCGAACGGGTTTGCAGCACCCGCGCCCCGAGACTGGCGAGTTCCAGCATTTCCTCGAACGCAATCCGGTTCAGCCGACGCGCGCCCGAGCTGATACGCGGATCGGTCGTATAAACGCCGTCAACATCGGTGTATATGTCGCAGCGTGCGGCCCCGAAGGCGGCGGCAAAGGCAACGGCGGTGGTGTCAGAGCCGCCGCGCCCCAGGGTGGTGATCCGCCCCTCGGGGCTGACGCCCTGAAAGCCCGCAACCACGGCGACCTTCATACCCTCGGCGAATTTGGCGGTGATGTTGCCGGTGGGGATGTCCTCGATGCGCGCGGCGGAATGGGCCGATGTGGTGTTCAGCGGCACCTGCCAGCCCTGCCAGCTTCGGGCGGGCACGTCCATTTCCTGCAAGGTCAGGGCCATCAGACCGGCGGTGACGTTTTCGCCCGCGCTGACCACGGCGTCATATTCCCGCGCGTCGAACAGGGCCGAGGTTTCGGACACCATCCCGGACAGCCTGTCGGTTTCGCCCGACATGGCCGAGACGATGACGATGACATCATGGCCCCTTGCGACCTCGGCGGCCACGCGCCCGGCGGCGCGCCGGATCAGGTCCGGGGAGCCGACCGAGGTGCCTCCGAATTTCATCACCAGTAACGGCATGGTGGGTTTCTTCCGCCCCGCTGGTTCAACGCCCGTGTCATAGGCGCGAAGGGATGGCGGGGCAAGGCAAATGGAAAACCTGTGCATGATAGCTCAGCCGGGCGGGACAGGTTGGCCGCTGATGCGCCAATATGCAGAGGTCTTTTATCCGCGGATAAGGGGGTGCGTCCGGCGGACCGTTTCAGGGCCGAACGGGCGGAGCCCCAAGGCGCGGCTCGGGCAGTTCCGCCGGGCGGATGGTTGGCAACCGATATGCCAATATGCAGGGGAATTTACGTTATGCCGCCTGACCCTGGGCGCGAAACCCTCAGTTGGTCTTCCGCGTCGGCGTGAACGGCAGCGGTGCAACGGGGATGCCATCCTCGATCAGCGACTTCGCGTCCCGTGGCCGGGCCTCGCCGTAAATCGAGCGCCCCGGTGCATCGCCCTCGTGAATGGCGCGGGCCTCGCTGGCGAAATTCATGCCGACATATTCCGAGTTCGCCTCGACTTCGGCCCTGATGCGGGCCAGCATCGCCTCTCTGCCCGCCAGCGGGTCAGCCGGGGCGCGGGACCGCCGGGCCTCTGCCTTCCGGCCCGGACGCACATTCGGGGCCATGATCGTCTTGTCCACCTCGGTCGAGCCGCATTCGGCGCAGGCCACCATGCCCGCCGCCCTGACCCGCTCATAGGCATCGGCAGACCGGAACCAGCTTTCAAAGCTGTGGCCATTCGCACATTTCAGCGTATAGCGGATCATGTCAGAGCGCACCTCTTGCCCCAAGGATACATAACCATCCGGCGACCGGAATCAAACCGGTTTCTGCGTTTCATCCGGGCAACCGCGCCGGGTCAAACTGCCGTATGATCGCCGAAAGCTCCGGTTCGTCCACCAGCGCCGCCGCCTTTTTCCGCACGAACCATTTGCGTTTGCGCATGTGGGCCTCGGGATAGTCCTTCAGCAGCCGCCGCACCCGCACCGGAAACACCGCGACGATACAGGGCCGCCGGACCTGCCGGTCAACCGCCTTCTGATAGGAATAGATGCCGACGCAGACCGGGGTGGCCTTGCCCTCAACCCCCGCTTCCTCATAGGCCTCGCGCAGGGCGGTCTGGGAAGGCGTCGCGTTGTCCACCGGCCAGCCCTTGGGGGTGAGCCAGCGCCCGCTCTCCCGGCTGGTGATAAGCAGCACCTGAACCTTGCCGTTCCTGACCCGATGACAGAGCGCACCAAACTGGGTGCTGACATCGCACTTTTGCAGGCCGCCCAGCCTGATCGGTTGCTGTTGCAGTTGAACTGCCGTCACCGTGATACCGCCACCCGATTGGCCTCGTCTCTGCCTGCCGGTCGAAATGTTGTGTTTCCGGCAGCTTAGCAGAGAAGATATGGATTGCAAGGGGGTGTTGGTCAGGGCGTGGGGGCCACAGCACCGGGGCGACGACGGGGCATCGCGCCGCTGGTTAAAACCGCCCGCCATCGTCCTGTTCCGCCGCACGGACTGAGAACGTGGGGGCAGGCAACCACGGGCGCAGTTCGCACAGGCTTCTGGCGCTGGCTCCGCCGTAATTCTCGCAAAACCGCCCGGAGGCGCGCGTGAAGTCTGCGAGCGCCTGCGGGTTCTGAAAAAGCACCCCGACCCGCTTTGTCAGTGCTTCGGCATCGGGCAGGCTTTCACACGCGCCGACGGCGATGGCCTCAACAGCGGGAAAGGTTATCCCGAACATGCTTGGCCCGATCACCACCGGACGCCCGAAGGCAAGCGGCTCGATGATGTTGTGCCCGCCGTGGTCAGACAGCGTTGCCCCCACGAAAACCAGGTCCGCAAGCTGATAATAGAAACTCATCTCGCCGATGGAATCACCGATCAGAATATCGATGTCGCCCGGAATGTCGCCTGTCAGATCAGCATCCAGTGCAACGCTCCGGCGCGCGACCCTGACCCCTTCAGAGACAGCTTTCGCCGCCACGGCGTCAAAGCGCTGCGGGCTGCGCGGTGCCCAGACGATACGCGGGCGCACGGGCAGGGCCAGAAGGGTGGCGACCAGCCCGAACAGCGCGTCTTCTTCGTCTCTGACCGAGCTTGCGATCATAAACGTCCTGCGCGCCTCCCCCCACCTGGCGCGCAGCGCCCCGGCCCGCGCCGTATGTGCGGAACGCGCAGGATCGACAGGCTGGTCGAATTTCATCTCTCCAACCGCCTTGACCCGATCCGCCGGAACGCCAATCCGCAGGTATCTTTCGCGGTGTGCCTCGGATTTTGTCAGGATTTTCTGAAAGGCCTGAAACAGCAAAAACCGCGCACCACCGAACCATTTGGCATCGCGCCTGACGGTGCGGTCCGTAATATTGCCGTTGACGTGAACCATGGGTATGCCCTTGCGATCAGCGCGCGACAGGATTTCAGGCCAAATTTCGCTTTCGACCACCAGACCCAGAGCCGGCCGGTTGCGGCGCAGGAAGGCTTCAACCGCCCAAAAAAGGTCTGCCACTATATAGCCGCAGGTCAGTTGCCCGCGCGCGATGGCATCCGCAAAGAGCCGCCTGCTCTCGGAAAGACCGGCGGGCGAGCTGTGGGTCATTATGACGTGATTTCCCCGCGTCAGCAGCCGGTCCACCAGCGGGTTGACAGCGCGGGTTTCACCCAGAGAGGCCGCCAGAACCCAGATTGCCCCGGCGGGCGCGCGCGGCCCGAACCCGAACCTGTCGGCGAACCGCAGAGGATAACGCGGCCCTTTGCGGTAACGCACAAGCATGACCGCCACCAGCGCCGGGAGTGCCAGATGCAGCAGCGCCTGATACAAGATCAGGGCCAGACGCATCCTGAGCGGGCGGAGAAAAGCGGCCTTTCCTGTCATGTCCGGCAACAATCGTCACGAGTGACAAGATCGCCGGGGCGGGTGGTGCGGCTGAGCGGGTGGTCATCGGGCGGAATCCCCGCACCGGGGCGCACAAAGCGGAAACCGGCATCTGTCGGCACATGGCCCTGATCCAGGTCGCGGTCATGGTTGGCGCTGACCCCGGCGATCAGCAGGCATCTTTCCGCCGGGCCAATGTGCTTGCCTTCGATGGTCAGGGGGATCAGGGTCATGGGCGTTCTCCGGACGGCAACCTCAGCACCTCTTCAACCACATTCGCCGCGCCTTGGCCATCAATCAGGCGGCGCGCCTGCTCATTCGGGGAAAAAGGGCGGCACGACAGCCGGGGGCGCGTGGCCACCAAAACGCTGGCGCAGGTTGCGGGCGTAGAGCGGTTCCCGCTGCGCCCGCATCAGCAGGAGCAGCAACAGGACGGGCAAGGCCAGATGGATCAGCCCCTGATACGCCCCATAGGCAATGCGCAAACCGGGCGACCATGGGTGGGGGATCGTCGGTGCCGGGTCTGCCTGGCGGGGGGCGGCATGGCCCGTGGGCCGGTTGTCTTGCTGCATACGGGTTCCCGGTCCGATGGATTTTTCTGGCGGCGGGTTAACATGGCGCATCCGCAAAGTCATGGCGTGAATGGGGTATCCGTGCAAAATCCGGGCAAGTTGACGGGCGGGGCGGGGCAGGCGCTGCTTAGGCCGCAACCGCCGGGCAGGACGGTTTGGCAGCCGATACACTAATATTCAGAGGTCTCAGAGGTCTTTGAGAGTGGACGATACGGATCAGCGGACATTGTTCTGAAAAACAAAAGGCGGGGTGTATCCCCGCCTCCTGACACCTGTTTCCCGCAACCGTCAGTTCGCCTGTCGGCGCAGAAACGCCGGGATTTCGATGCGTTCCTGTTCCGCCGTATCGGTCTCGTCCTCATCATCATACGCAGAGCGGAACGGCGGCGACTGACGGCGCGCTTCTTCCTGAGACTGGCCGGTCATGCGGTTGATCAGCGAATTGATGCCGAAACGCGGGCGGGGCGCGGCACCCTCTCCGATCGCCCCCGGCAACGGCTGACCGGCTTCCCGCCCTGCCGGGGCCTCGGGCATTTTCTGCACCGCAGCTTTCAGGCGGGCCATTGTTTCTGATGACGGCACACCTGGTTGCGCCCCGTGCGCAGGCTCAGGGGCTGCCTCTGCCGATTCCATCTGCTGCGCCTCTTCCGGGCGCAACCGATAGACGGGCGGCGGCAGGTCATCCTGCGGGCCAACCTCTGCATTCTCTGCCGTCGCCATCGCCGCCACCGGATCATCGGCGCTCACCTGCCCGAACAGCGACGGTTCTTCCGCGGCGATCGGCACGGCTTCGGCTGCAACCGCATCCCCGGCAACCGCCCCTTCCGCGCCCGCATCCACCGGCAGGGACGAAGCCACCAACCGGCGCGGTGAAGGCACATCCGCTGCCGAAAGCCCGGCGTCAATCCCGGTCGCGACCACCGAGACCCGCATCATCCCCTCCATCTCAGGATCCTGCGTCGAGCCGATGATGATGTTGGCCTCCGGGTCCACTTCCTCGCGAATCCGGTTCGCGGCCTCGTCAAGCTCGAACAGGGTCAGGTCATAACCGCCGGTTATGTTGATCAGAACACCCTTCGCGCCTTTCAGCGAAATCTCATCAAGCAACGGATTGGCAATCG